>NZ_LARO01000064.1:0-4073 GCF_000980505.1 Lactobacillus sp. N54.MGS-719 | reverse complement strand
ATCATAGAAGCTGGCATCGTAACCAATCTTGTCACGGTAGATATCGCCAACATTTTTCTTAAAGTTTTCTGCTTCTGACTTCTTAACAATAGCAATTGCACTACCACCGAAGCCACCACCAATCATTCTGGCACCCAATACACCCGATTGCTTCCATGAAGCTTCAGCCAACGTATCGAGTTCCTTACCAGTTACTTCATAATCATAATGAAGTGAAACGTGTGAAGCATCGATCAAGCGACCCAACTTCTCTAAGTCGCCATCTTTCATCGCCTTAGTTGCGCGTAAGGTTCTTTGGTTTTCACTAACGGCATGACGAGCACGCTTTAGCTCTGTCTCATTATCAATAAGGTAAGAATATTCATCGAAAGTGTCGTTATCTAACTCACCTAGAGCCTTAATATCAAGCTTTTGTTGTAATTTCTTAACTGCATCATGACATTCGCGAACACGGTCATTATATGCAGAATCAGCTAAAGTATGTGGCTTGTTAGTGGCCATGATAATAATTTCATATTCGCCTAAAGCAAGTGGCATGTATTCATATTTCAAAGTATTGCAATCGAGGAAAATGGCACTATCTTTTTTACCCATAATGCAGGCAAATTGGTCCATAATTCCTGAATTCAAACCAACGAATTCATTTTCAGTTCTTTGACCCATTTTAGCTAAAGCAACACGATCAACATCTAAGTTGAATTCATCCTTTAAGATGATCCCCATCAGCATTTCAATTGCGGCACTTGATGAAAGCCCTGAACCTGATGGCAAGTTAGCCTTAATGTATAAATTAAATCCATGATCAATATTGTGGTATTTTTCACGCAAATAAGTGATCATACCTTTAAAGTAGTTAGCCCAGAAACGATCATCCTTTTCAACGGTTGCATCATCGATCTCAAATTCTACGATATCTCCGTCAACATTACCTGAATATAAGCGAACTTTCTTATCGTCTCTTGGGCCATAGACACCGTAAACACCCAAGCTGATTGCAGCTGGAAAAACGTGTCCGCCGTTATAGTCAGTATGTTCACCAATTACGTTAATTCTACCTGGTGAGAAAAAGACGTCTTGACCTTTCTCGTTAAAAGTATCTTCGTAAGTTTTAAGTAATTCTTCTTTATTCATTTTTATTTACCTCAAATTTGTACTGTAATCGTTTTCAGCTACTAGTATATCTCTTTCACTTCTTTTAGTAAATAGTTTACTAGAATAAATAAAATATTTAATCGCATGCACTAAAAAAAGCCAGACATTTGTCTGACTTTTGCTATCTCATTCTTATTAAAAATTGACATACGCTTATTATCTAACCCTATAACTTATCTGATCTGACATACCACAAATACTTGCCATATTAGTAATAAGAGCGATTATATTGGCGGCTGGGAAATTAGATTCAACAGTCATACCATTTTTGAGCTTAAGGGGACGCTTTTTATCTTCCCCAAATAGGATTTTGTCCAACATAGGATCGTCTTGAATTTTTTCGAGGTTTGTGCTGTCTGCATCCCATGCTGAATTAAGGAATATAACTAACATTTGTTTCCAAGCTTCAACTGAATAATCCTTATCACCTATAGTTATTCCGACAGGTTTTCTACCAGTTACATTAACATTATCGTCTAATGCATATTCCACGATTTCGTTGCTATTGGCATCACTTTCTTCAGCTTTTGGCATTGGAAAAATTTTCAACAACTCACCGATTAATTCTTTAGATCTTTCAACGATAGTATCTTCATTCCAAGAATCATAATTGTCCCCAATTTCACGGGTTAATGAAATATTTGACTCACTATAAATCTTTTTTTTTTCGGCAAATGGCTTATTTCCCATCTCTTGATTATATTTTGTCAATGTTAAATTACCAATAGTATTACCTAATTGTTCGTTAACTCTATCGGCATGTTCTACTTGCAAGCGCCAAGCAGCATTTAAGTGCTGCGGCATAATATGTTCTATTTGAGCATCATCAAATTCAATAGTTTCTTTAGTTCTATTTTCTTCCACTGCCATTAGAGCTAGTTTGGCCAAATGCTTACGTTGATTATAAATATCTAAATGCATTAAATTTGTGGCAAAGACCTTATCATCAGGGAAAGTGACTTTAGTAAATTTATACATACTTTGTGATAAAGAATTAGTTTCTTTTTGAATATCACATAAACTAATTACTATTTTATTTAAGCGATTAGTTCCCATATGGCAGATTCTTATTCTAAATAGCAAACTCTCCCATGTGTTTGCCAATTCTACTACATAATCACTATTAATTTGCCCTTCATCATATAAATTAAGTAGCAACATAAAATATGGGAAAATTACTTTACTACCTAAAATATTAAGCTGATCTAAAACTTTATTAAATTCTTTTATGTTAGTACTACTATTCAGCAATTGATCATAATAAATTGCAAATTTATAGAGATCTTTTAGAGCGGCTTCAGAATCTAGCTTATTGTGATAATAATATTCTTTATAGGCATCGTAAACTTTATCTTTTTTAACTAATTTATGAGTTTTCATGACCAAGTAATGGCGAATAAATTCAGTAAATATGTTAGTGTTAAAGAGTTTTTCTATTTTTACCCAATACCGTTTATAAAGCTCAGTTTGGGAGGCTGACTCTAATTTCATTAATAAGAAGTTACGTACAAGATCAGATGAAGATAATGAAACGCCAGTAGAATTTAAGCTTTCGAAAATAACTTGTGGATTTTCATTATTATTATCATTTAATTCTATGTAAACCAAGGTAAAGTGGTTTATCCCCATATAAATATCATGGGTATCCATGTCAGATTCTTTTATTAAATCCTTGAACAAATTATAATTTTCAATAATCTTTGATGGATTTTCATATTGAATATTATCTGACATTACGGCATTAAATGCTTCAAGATCATGTTCTACAGGCTTTAATTTCAAATGATTATTTTCATTCAGATATTTATTAGTTAAATACTCTTCCTGTATTTCTTCACTGTCTCGCTTGTCAACATCAGCTAAAGCTTTTAGTAATAAAGTTAAACTAGTAAGTCGTTGTTGCCCATCAATTATGCGATATATATGGCTCATATTATTACCAGTTTCAGAAACATAAACAATTGCTCCCAAAAAATGGTCTCTACTTTCTTTAATCGCATTAATTAAGTCTCTAAATAATTGTCGACATTGTTCTTCTCCCCATTCGTAATTTCTTTGGAAAACGGGAATTTCAAAAATTGTCTTCCCACTTCCAAGAAAATCGAATAAGTGTATGCTGTCTGCTTTCATTTTTCTCAATATCCTTCTGTATATACTTTTAAATCGATTATAACAGATATAATTTTGGTAAATACAAGCATTTATTCATTACCTAGTTATATTATTTCAACCTGCAAAAAAAGGACAAGCAATAAACTTGTCCTCTAAACTTATTTTTTATCTATTCATAATCAACCAATTCTGAAAGTGGATATCTAGTAGTTGTAATCTCATCTTCAGCCTTTGGATCGTGCTTACCAATCGCAATTGCCATTACTGGTACGTATTGCTTAGGATCAAGTCCCATCACGGCTGCAGCCTTTTTAGCATCATAACCTGCCATCGCATTAGTGTCATAACCGTGCTCACGTGCAATCAACATAAATTGCATGGCAGCAAGTGAAGAATCAACCATCGAATCCGCAACTAACATTTCTTGTGGTGCCTTTTCATATAGTGGCATGAATGTATTTAAAGCCGCTTCCATTGCTTCCTTAGTTACTTTCTTTTCTTCATACATGCTGTGCCATAATTGACTGTATTTCTTGAAAGCCAACGTGTTACCGAAGAATAGGACTATGGCAGAGCTATTATCAACTTGCGGGAAGTTAAAAGGCATAAAGTATTGGTGCAGCTTCTCTCTCCCCTCTTTTGTATCAACAACTATGAATTTCCAGGCTTGCAAATTGCATGCGGAAGGAGCAGTGATAGTTTCTTCCAGCATTTCATTCATTTCTTCATGACTAATTTTTATGGATGGATCAAATCTACGTACTGAATGTCTTTCAGTCAAAATTTTATGAAAATCATTATTTACTATA
>NZ_LARO01000007.1:0-66163 GCF_000980505.1 Lactobacillus sp. N54.MGS-719 | reverse complement strand
TATTTAACTCGATTCTCCGGGAGCCATTTCCCGATTAGGCCTGTATTTCAAAATAAAATTGCTTAAAATCGTTGATAACACTTGACTTAGAGTAGAAAAAGCATACTTTTTATTATTTCTTATGCATTTTTTCGATTGAAGAATCCCAAAATAAATGAGACTACTAATACCAAGATAACTGCCCCTAATACCGATGGCACTATTGCCATCCCCGCCATTTGCGGTCCCCAGGCGCCAAAGAGTGCTTGACCTAGCGTTGAGCCAACAAGTCCTGCTAAGATATTTGCAAGAAAGCCCATTGAACCACCCCTACCGGTTATGACACCGGCAAGCAGTCCTATTATAGCTCCGACGATTAAAACCAAAATCCAATATATCATAGGATCACCATGTTTCTAACTAAATTAATTTCTTCAAGGATAATCCTATTAGCAGTCTTCATCGATTTGGTGGTCTGCCTCTATATCATCTTTTACCTGTTTGGCCTTAGCCTTTACTTTACCTTTTGTCTTTTGCGCCTTGCCTTCTACTTCACGCGACTTGTCTCCGGTTAATTTACCTTCAACTTCTTTAGCCTTGCCAATTATTTTGTCTTTTAAGCCACTATCCATATTATTCATAAGCGGCTCCTTTCGTTAATAACGTGATACGTTCTATAGTTAATACTACGCTGATTTATCCCTAATTACGTCAAAAAAGACCCAGCTTACGTCTTTCTTAACATGCTGAGCCTTTTTATTGCTTATTCAAGTAAATTGTGTGTTTTTATTTGAGTAAATTCTTTGCCAATTCAAAGTCGCCAAGAGTTGCGGAACCGTTGTCAGCAACAGCTGGACGAACAATCAACTTATCCAAATCTGGAGTTGCGACATAGTTGTTGTTAAATTCATTGAAGAACTTTCTAACCTTAACAAGGTCATCTTCATTTAATACAGAACCACCAACAACCATTACATCTGGACGGGCAGTCATGTAAACATTGAAGAGCATTTGTGCGATGTAGTATGCAGAATATGTGAAGACCTTGTTATCACGTGAAAGCTTTTCACCGGGGATACCGGTTCTGCCTTCAAGACTTGGACCAGCTGCCATACCTTCAACACAAGCGTCGTTGTGGAATGGACAGTGACCCTTGTAGTCATCACCAGGATAACGACGAACGAGCATGTGACCCATTTCTGGGTGGTTGTTCAAACCAAGAAGCTTACCTGCTTGAACAATACCTGCACCAACACCAGTACCAACAGTTGCGTAGAAGTAACTCTTTGAATCATCGCGACCACGGGCAACGTACTCACCGTAACAAGATGCGTTAACGTCAGTCGTCATTGCAACTGGAATGCCAAGTTCTTTTTCAAAGAAGCCCTTAACGTTAGTGCCTGACCAGCCTGGCTTAGGAGTGTCCAAAATGTAACCATAAGTGCGTGACTTAGGGTTGATGTCGATTGGACCAAAAGTACCGATACCCAATGCATCAACTGAGTGCTTCTTAAAGAAATCAACTGTCTTTTGTAAAGTTTCTTTATTAGTTGTAGTAGGAATTCTGTCGCGAGCAACTTCCTTGCCTGTTTCAACGTCTTGAACTGCTACGATAAATTTTGTACCACCGGCTTCGATACTGCCGACATATTTCTTTTCTGCCATTTTCTCATCCTTTTCTTGTATGTTTTTATCTCCGAATAGTTTTGTGCTGATAATATTATAAAGAAAAAAGCCTTTATATGTAAAGGCTTTCATATGTATGTAATTAATTTTATTTACTTACGCTTTATCTACAACTTCTTCAGAATTGATTTCTTCAATTGGCTTACCATTTTTATCAAAGTAGTCATCAAGATCACGACACCAAATCATTGCCATTGTTCCCTGTCCTACATGGACACCAACTACCGGCCCAATAATACTTTCATCGAACTTATATCTAGGGAACTTAGCACGATAATCTTCAATCCATTCTTCTTTCTTATCAGGATCAAGTGAATCAAAAATTGTGCATTGAATATTGTATGGCATGTTCTTAGTTAGATTGTCAAAATCATTTTGCACATGCTTATATGCACGTTTAGTTTGTCTTTCCTTAGCAATTGCAGAGATCTTACCTTCATCTTGCACATCCATTGAAAGAATTGGCTTAATTTTGAACAATGTTCCCACAAAACTGGCAGCGTTAGAAAGTCGACCTGTTCTCTTCAAGTGGCTCAAATTGTCCACCATAAAGCGCACATCCATCGTTTTTTGCAAATCAGATAAATCATGCATAATTAAATCAACGTCGGCTCCAGCCTCGACTAGGCGGCCCGCCAGCATAGCATAATCGGCCTCACCAGCACAGGTGATTTTGCTATCGAATGGATGAATCTTGATTCTAGTTTCGCTATTCGCAATACTTTCAACAGTTGAATAATAACCAGAAATACCACTAGACAAGGTAATTACAATCACATCAGTGTAGCCTTGCTCTACATATTCATCTATTCTTTTTTGCAAGTCACCTGGGGAAGGCTGTGAAGTTGAAGGCAATTCACTTTCATCAGCCAATTTTTTATAAAATTCTTCATAGCCAATATCGATCATATCGCGGTAAGTCTTATCGCCCCACATAATTGGAATTGGCAAAACATCGATATGATACTTTTCTTGTTGCTCTTTAGTTAAGTAAGCTGAGCTATCGGTTAAAACAGCAATTTTCATAATCTTTCTCCTTTGATTGTTACTTATATTTTAACCGATTTCAGATAGCTTTTAGCAAAAAAATAACCTGCTTTTAAAAAAGCAGGTCTTTTTAATAATCAACTTTAGTTATTATTACTACTGCCGCCAGTAGCTTTGTTAACAATCTTTTGGTATTGACGCAAGCCATCGAAGTCTGAGTCTTTGGCACTTACATAGCCATAATGGTTGTAAATACTTTCAATGATTTGCTTACCCTTCTTAGACTTAGCAATGTTCTTGAATGCCTTAGAAAGTTTAGCTCTAAACTTCTTAGGCATGTCTTTTCTAACTGCGATGGTGTCGTTAGGAATCCACTTAGTGAAGTAGATTGGCACAACGTCAGTCATTGCCTTCTTATCGTCTTGAGCTGCGATGTTACGTGCATCTGAGAAGACGAATGCAGCATCAACGTCACCGTTCAATACTGAAAGAACTTCTTGATCATCACCTTTGATGTTAACAAGCTTACATTCCTTAGTAACATTTAAGCCCTTCTTGTAAAGTTCTGCAACTGGGTAAACGTAACCGGATGAAGAACTTGGATCACCGATAGCAATCTTTTTACCTTTAAGGTCCTTCCATGACTTGATTTTAGAACCCTTCTTAACCACGATCATACCGCGGTATTTGTGCATTAAAGTGTGATTCATCTTACCAGATGGTTCATCATAGCCGTAACGTTCAGCTTGTAAAAGTACGTCCGCAATTCCGCGTTTATGAGCAAGGATGTAAGAATATGGTGGCATGAAACCAACGTCAACTTTCTTAGATGACATAGCTTCAACCAAACCACTGTAGTCTGTAGAAACTGTTACGTGAACTGGAATATGCAATTGCTTTTGTAAAAGCGTTCCAAGTGGCTTGGCCTTAGCTTCCATCTTGTTAGCTTGAGTACTTGGTACGAATTCGACATTCAATTCTTTTGGTTCATTTGATGAAGATGAACTACTCTTTTGATTGTTCGAACATGCCGCAAGTGAAACAGTAGCTAAAACTGCTAAAGCTCCAACTAATACTTTTTTAAACTTCATAAACCTGAAATTCCTCCAAAAAATTAATTAATAGGTTTCATCACATAAATAGGTATAACAGAATAAATGCTAGATTTCAATATAAAATGCGAATTATATTATTTATATTTATGATTATTGTTCTGATATTTATTTTATATTTCCTGTGATATCAACATTCGTCACTTAATATTCGGATTTTGAATACTCTTAATAAATAAAAAAGCACATGCTTTTAACATGTGCTTAATTGCCATCAGGATCATCATGAGCATAATCAAGGTTCGAGAAGCGGTTATATGGCTTCGAGAACATTAATTTAACAGTCCCACGACTACCTGAACGGTTCTTTTCAATAATTACTTCAACTTCACCGTTATCGTCTTCTGCTCCGACTTCACTACTGCTACCGCTATTTTCACCATCTTCGGGTTCATCACGATAGTAGTCGTCACGATAAAGGAACGAAACAATATCGGCATCCTGTTCAATTGACCCAGATTCACGAATATCGGACAATACAGGCCGTTTATCTTGACGCTGCTCAACTGACCGTGACAACTGTGAAAGGGCAATGACAGGCACGTGAAGCTCCTTAGCAAGCTTCTTAAGTTGTCTAGAAATTGCGGAAACTTCTTGTTGCCGTGATTCACTACGTGGACCTTCAATCAGCTGCAAGTAGTCGACAACAACTAAACCTAAATTGCCCTTTTCTTTAGCCAGTCGCCGTGACTTGGCACGAATTTCACTCATTTTGATACCTGGCGTATCGTCAATGAAAATGTCGGTGCCAGCTAGTGATCCAGCCGCCATAACCAAATTGTGCCATTCTTCCTGATCTAATTGACCAGTTCTAAGATGCTGTGAATCAATCAGCCCTTCAGAAGCTAACATTCTTTGTACAAGCTGTTCACCACTCATTTCTAGTGAGAACATCGCCACAGATTTATCAGTGTGTAAACCGACATATTGGGCCACATTTAATGCAAAAGAAGTTTTACCAACACCAGGACGAGCGGCAATAATGATCAATTCGTCATCGTGAAAACCAGTAGTCATTTTATCCAGCTCATAGAAACCGGTTGGCAAACCCGTAACCATATTATTATCTTCAGGCAAGTTGTTAATATCATTAATCGTTGAGTTAACAACTTCCTTAATTGATCTAAAGCCACCGGTGTTGTTCTCAGACGAGACATTCATGATCTCGCTTTCCGCGTCATCAAGAATATCCGTTACATCGTCTGAACCATTGATGGCATTAGTAATAATATTTTGACTGGCTGAAATCAGTCTTCTGAGCAAGGCCTTTCTGTGCACAATTTGTGCATAAAAGTTAACGTGTGCCGCAGTTGGCGTGGACATTGCTAATTCTGAAACATAGCCAATGCCACCTATATCATCAAGCTGATTACGTTTATTCAGCTCATCCTGAAGAGTCAGTGGATCAATTGCATCCCCACGATCAGACAAGTCCAGCATTGCCTGGAAAATAATCTGATTTGCGCGTTCATAAAAATCTTCAGGCTGAACGACCGCACTAGCATCCGCAATCGCTTCTGGATCAATGAAAATCGCACCTAGAACGGCTTTTTCAGCGTCGGAGTCATGCGGAATTTGTTGAGAAACAATATTATCCATCAATCACAACCACTTTTTATAAAAATAATTAGTCTTGTTCAGTAACGTGAACGCGAATAGTTCCTTCAACGCCCTTGAATAACTTAACGTGAACGTTAGTGTAACCCAAAGTCTTGATTGGTTCTGGAAGGTTCAACTTACGCTTGTCAATCTTGATACCGTATTGCTTTTCAAGGCCTTCAACAATCTTCTTGCTTGAGATTGAACCGAACAAACGAGAATCGTTACCAGCCTTTGACTTGAAGTTAACAATAGTGCTGTCTTTTTCAAGTTCTGCCTTAATCTTTTCGGCTTCAGCCTTTTCTGCTTCATAAGCAGCCTTTTCGTTAGCTTCAACACGCTTCAAAGTGTTCATGTTACCCTTAGTAGCTGCCTTGGCAAGACCACGCTTGATTAAATAGTTTTGTGCATAGCCATCTGGAACTTCCTTAACTTGTCCACGCTTGCCTCGACCTCTAACGTCTTGTGTAAAAATAACTTTCATTCTCGGGTCCCCCTTTAATCATTTTCTTCTTCATATTCATCAATTGCTTTAAGCAATTTTTGTTTTGCCTCTTCAATAGTAACACCCTTGATCTGAGTTGCCGCATTTGAAAGGTGTCCACCACCGCCGAGTTTTTCCATAATAATTTGAACATTGATCTTGCCCATTGAACGAGCAGAAATACCAATCGTATCTGAGCTACGTCTAGTAATGGCAAAGCTTGCACCTACATTTTCCAAATCAAGCGCAGTATCGGCCGCTTGAGCGGTGATGATCGGATCAATAATCTTATCATCAGGACCACAAAGTACGGCCATATGTGGCTTAACCATCTTGAGCGTTGCGACCAAGTGAGTTCGTTCAAGGAAGCTATCAATGTCTTCTTTTAACAACATGCTTACTACGGCTGAATCGGCACCGATTGAACGCAAGTAACTTGCGGCATCGAAGGTTCTCGTACCAGTTCTAAGTGAGAATTCCTTTGAGTCAACAACGATACCAGCAAGCATGGCTGTTGCTTCAAGGTCAGTCAATACTCGCTTACCATTAGCTGGCTGTTGATATTCAATCATTTCGGTAACCAATTCACAGGCAGACGATGCATATGGTTCAACATATGTAAGCATTGGATTCTCTGGGAATTCCTCGCCACGTCTGTGGTGGTCAATTACGATAATTCTGTTTTTCAACCGGTCATATAACGGTTGTGAATAAGTAATTGAATACTTAGAATGGTCCACCATTACCAACATTGACTTGTCGGTAACCTCGGACAAAGCCTCTTCAGGACTGATAAAGATATCTTTATCCTGATTCTTTTGTTGCATCCGAGTAACCAAACGACCAACGTCATAATTGGTCTTATTGGTATCAAGGACGAAATTGGCTTTAACGCCGTGAAGACGAGCCAATTTTACTACACCAATACCACTACCGACAGAGTCCATGTCAGGACGTTGATGTCCTACTACGAAGACACGATCTGCATCTTTGAACAATTCACTAATTGCTTGAGAAACCATTCTCGCTCTAACACGAGTACGTTTCTCCATTGGGTTGGATTTACCACCGTAGAAACGGGCATCCTTACCTGGCTGACGCAAAACAACCTGATCCCCGCCTCGGCCCAGTGCTAAGTCTAGGTTGGATTGAGCCTGGTTAGCAATTTCGGATAATGAATCACTGCCAAAGGCAATCCCCATCGATAAGGTCAATGGAGTATTGTTACGGCTAGTTTCTTGGCGCACCTTATCCAAAACGGAGAACTTGTCCTTTTCCATTTCTGCCAAATCCTGCATATGAACCAGCAACAGGAAATGATCTTCATCAATCCGCTTTAAATAGGCCTTAAACTTCTTAGCATAATTGCTCAATGTGTTTTGCACATAGGAACTCATGCTGGTCAATTCCTGATCATGCATGGTTTCGCTCAATTCATCGTAGTTATCGATGAAGATTTGACCAATAGCTAGACGCTCAGCCTTATACTTATCTTCAATTTTTGCATAGCGCGTAATATCCAATAGATAAATTACGCCCAAGTTATCTTGAACCACCATCTCAAAGCGATGTCCATCCCAATCGACGATATGATTCTCTGAGGTTTTAGCTTCAATTGCTTCATTAAGCAGCTTATTTAAGTCCGGATCAACAGCCTCAATAGTATGTCCTACCAAATCCGTATCCTTCAAATACAATTGCAAGTATGGATTGACCCATTGAATTTGGTGATCAGAATCATACAGCAAAATACCCAAAGGCATCTTGATCATTGCTTCTTGCTCACTACGCTTTATGCGGTAAGACAAGTTGACTGCGAAGTTATTCGCATTGCCTGCCAAAATATAGGTTCCATAAATTGCAAAAGCAACGGTAAGGATAAAAATCAATACCATTGCCAACCCGAATAACGGATTCATAATCATTGCAATTACGCTTCCCAGTAAGGAAAGCGACAAAATGATTATCATGGAAGCTGTTAATCTTGAATCCTTAATAAACTCAGGCAATTCAAGCTTATGTAAAAAATCTTTCATGAAGATCCTTCCTATAAGAGTAAACTATATCAGTGTCAATTATACCTTATTAAGTACCTGTATTGAAAAGGTTGAAACTAAAAAATCAAATCCAAGTATTCACTCAGATTTGATATGAAAAAAGGCTAGGAGAATATCTCCTAACCTCTGGTTTTTATTCGATCTAAATTAGTCTTCAGCAACGAATGGCAATAAGCCCATGATACGAGCTCTCTTAATTGCATTAGCTACTTTACGTTGGTTCTTAGCACTAGTGCCAGTAACACGACGTGGTAAAATCTTACCTCTTTCTGAGATAAAACGTTTCAACAGATCGACATCTTTGTAGTCAACGTAATCGATGTGGTTAGCTGCAATGTAGTCAACCTTACGACGACGACGGCCACCTCTTCTTTGTTGAGCCATGTTCTAGAATCCTTTCTTAAATTTATTTTTAGAATGGAAGATCATCATCAGAAATATCAATCGTATCACCTGATCCAGCGAATGGATCTTGTGCATTATTTTGATTGTTATTATTCTGTGGATTATTGTTTTGTGATCCGCCATTATTTTGGAAATTGTTAGTACTTGGTGTACTATTATTTCCATTATTTGGTGTATAACCACCATTTTGACCGCGGGCTTCACGATCCTTGCGTGATTCGAGTAATGCGAAGTTATCAACAACAACTTCAGTTACATATACTCTTTGCCCGTCTTTATTATCATAACTTCTGGTTTGAATTCGGCCATCTACACCAACTAATGAACCTTTAGAGGTAAAGTTGCAGAAGTTTTCTGCTGACTTTCTCCAGATTACACAGCTAATGAAGTCTGCGCCTCTCTCACCTTGACTATTTGTAAATTGACGGTCAACAGCAAGAGTAAACGTAGCAACCGAGATTCCGCTCCCAGTAGTACGCAATTCAGGATCACGTGTTAAACGGCCAACAAGTACAACTCTATTAATCATACTTATGTCCTTCCTTTCCTAAATCACATCGATAATAAATTAAAATTATTTGTCTAACTTAACGGTCATTGAACGTAAGATAGCGTTGTCAATCTTTGACAAACGGCTAAATTCGTTAACTGCGTCAGCGTTGTCAGCAGTGAAAGTCATAATGTGGTAAGTACCTTCACGATACTTATCAATTTCATATGCGAAACGACGCTTGCCCCAGTCTTTGGATTCTACCATAGTACCACCGTTATCAGCGATAACCTTGTCGTAGTTTTCTACGAGAGCCTTCTTGTTGTCTTCGTCAACATCTGGCTTGATGATGTAAGTTACTTCGTACTTTGTAGTTGCCATGACTATTGCACCTCCTTTTGGACTATATGGTTCTTGCTAAAATCAAGAACAAGGAGTAATTGGAATATTACTCGCAATTTCTAATTCTAGCATATAAACAAAAAATTACCAAACAGTTTTTCACGTGATCCTGGCAGTTTTTTTACTGCTCACTATTTATTACGCAAAAAAGTTTGATAATTTTTTTAAAAGTTGAAATTTTTTGTTTTTTTAATTATTTATTCATCGTCATCGGTTTGATTTTGTTCAGCTTCAGTTGGAACAATGGTCAAACTTGCAACCTTGCTGTCATCGTTAACCTTAATCAAACGAACACCCATTGTGCTACGTCCAGTTTGAGAAACGTCCTTGGTCTTGAAACGAATCATAATTCCGTTCGTAGTAATTACCATGATGTCCTTGCCTTTGTCCACAACGATTACACCGGCAAGAGGACCATTCTTTTCAGTGATGTTGGCAGTTTTAATACCTTTACCACCACGACCCTTAACTGGGTATTCAGCGGCAGGAGTACGTTTACCGTAACCCTTTTCTGAAATGACTAAGACCTGATCGTCCTTGCCTAAAACGCCTGAGCCGACAACGTAGTCGTTTTCACGCAAGTTGATACCACGAACACCGGCAGCGGTTCTACCCATGGCACGAACGTCGCTTTCCTTGAAGGTAACGGCATAACCCAAGTGAGTACCGATCAAAATGTTTTGGTTGCCATCAGTGGTCAAAACGTTGCTCAATTCATCCCCATCGCGGAGAGTAAGGGCAATCAAACCACTGTTTCTAATGTTAGAAAATTCGCTAACGTGGGTACGCTTAACTGTTCCCATCTTGGTGATAAAGAACAAGTAGTTATCATCCGCATTTTCAGGAATGTTGATAACTGTTTGAACCTTTTCGCCCTTCTCTAATTGGAGCAAGTTAACTACTGGCAAACCTTTAGCCATTCGACCATATTCAGGAATTTCGTAGGCCTTCTTTGAGTAAACCTTACCTGCATTGGTAAAGAACAAAAGCATGTCATGCGTACTTGAGTAAATCAAGTGTTCAATAAAGTCGCCGTCTTGAACACCCATACCTTTAATACCCTTACCACCACGGTTTTGGGTCTTAAATTCTTGGATAGGCATTCTCTTGATGTAGCCGTTATGCGTTACAGTCAAAAGAATGTTTTGCTTTTCAATCAAATCTTCGTCTTCGATTGAAACAACTTCACTGGCACCAATTTCGGTTCTACGCTTATCACCAAAACGCTTTTGGATATCGAGCAATTCATCGTAAATGATTTGGTCGATTCTTTCTGGCTTAGCAAGAATATCCTTGTAGTCTGCAATCTTAGCTTGTAAATCTTTGTATTCAGCTTCAACCTTGTCACGTTCCAATCCGGTCAAACGAACTAAACGCATGTCTAAAATGGCTTGTGATTGTTTATCATCAAGGCCAAAACGACTGATCAAAGTTGCCTTAGCGATATCGCTTGAATGACTGCTACGGATGATGTGGACAATTTCATCGATGTTGTCCAAGGCAATTCTCAAACCTTCGAGAATGTGTGCTCTTGCTTCAGCCTTAGCTAATTCGAACTTAGTTCTGCGAGTTACAACATCTTCTTGGTGATCCAAGTAGTATTGGAGCATTTGCTTCAAGGTGAGGTAATGTGGTGCACCATCAACAATGGCAACCATATTCATCCCGAAGTTGGCCTGCATTTGAGTTTGCTTGAACAAGTTGTTTAAAACAACGCTCGCACTTGCATCCCTACGGATATCAATTGTGATCCGCATACCAGTCTGGTCGGATTCATCACGAACACCGGTAATTCCATCGATGATCTTTTCACGAGCCAAGTCAGCAATCTTTTTAACTAATTCAGCCTTGTTAACCATGAATGGAATTTCGCTGACTATAATTCTTTCACGGCCACTCTTTTCGGTTTCGATATTCGTTTTGGCACGAACAACGATGTTGCCCTTACCAGTTTCATAAGCACGGTAAATACCGCCACGGCCCATGATAATTCCGCCTGTTGGGAAGTCCGGACCTGGAATAACTTTCATCAAATCCTTGGTAGTAGCGTCAGGATTTTTCATCAACATGTGCAAACCACTAATAACTTCACCCAAGTTATGAGGTGGAATGTTAGTGGTCATACCAACGGCAATACCGTTAGCACCGTTGACAAGCAAGTTAGGAATTCTAGCTGGCAAAACTACTGGTTCATTTTCGGTATCATCGTAGTTTCTTTGCCAGTCGATCGTGTTCTTGTTAATATCACGAAGCATTTCCACAGCGATCTTGCTCATTCTTGCTTCGGTATAACGCATTGCGGCTGGTTCATCACCGTCGACAGAACCGAAGTTTCCGTGTCCGTCAACCAACATGTAACGGTATGAGAAGTCTTGTGCCATGTGGGCCATAGCCAAATAAATTGATGAGTCACCGTGTGGGTGGAACTTACCCATAACTTCACCAACAATTCTGGCACTCTTCTTGTATGGCTTGTCAGGTGTTACGCCCAATTCGCTCATTCCGTAAAGAATACGACGCTGTACTGGTTTTAAACCATCACGAACATCAGGTAAAGCACGTGCCACAATAACTGACATCGCATAGTCCAAGAAGGAGCTACGCATCATGCTGGTCAGATCAACGTTTCTAATTCTATGATCTTGAGTTTGATTCTCGTCCATTTAAAACCTCCTACGCATCTAGGTTTTCTACATACTTGGCGTTCTTTTCAATAAAGCTACGTCTAGGTGCAACTTCATTACCCATCAAAAGTTCAAAGACCGCATCGGCATCTTTAGCATATTCAGGACTTACACGATCTAATCGTCTGTTTTCAGGATTCATGGTTGTTTCCCAAAGTTGTTCTGGGTCCATTTCACCTAACCCCTTGTAACGTTGAACTACTGGCTTTGGACTTGGTTGCAAGCTGCCTAAGTAGTCGTGCAATTCTTCGTCAGTATCAAGATATTTAACAACCTTGCCTTGACGAACTTGGTACAGAGGTGGACGAGCGATATAAACATATCCCTTGTCGATCATTGGACGCATGTAGTTGTAGAACAGTGTTAAAAGAAGAGTTCTAATGTGGGCACCATCGACATCGGCATCAGTCATGATAATCAACTTGTGATAACGTGCCTTTGAAACATCGAAGTCTGCGCCGAAGCCTGTGCCTAAAGCTGTGAATAAAGATCTAATTTCTTGGTTAGCCAAAATTCGATCCATTGAAGCTTTTTCCACATTCAAGATCTTACCTCTGATTGGCAAAATAGCTTGAGTCAAACGAGATCTACCTTGCTTTGCGGAACCACCGGCTGAGTTACCTTCGACGATGAACAATTCTGAAATGCTTGGATCATTACTGGTGTTGTCAGCCAGCTTACCTGGCAAGTTGGCAATTTCCAAACCAGACTTTTTACGCGTTACTTCACGCGCACGCTTAGCAGCAGTTCTAGCACGTTCTGCTAATTGACCTTTTTCCACAATCTTACGCCCAACTGATGGGTTTTCCATTAAAAAGCGGCTAAAGGTTTCAGAGAATGACTTGTCAACAGCAGTTCTAGCATCTGAGTTACCCAGCTTGGTCTTAGTCTGACCTTCGAATTGTGGATTAGGGTGCTTAACTGAAACAACTGCAGTCATCCCTTCACGAATATCTTCACCAGAAAGATTATCGTCTTTGTCCTTTAAGATCTTAGCCTTGTGGGCATAGTCGTTAACCACACGCGTTAAAGCGGTCTTAAATCCAGCTTCGTGCATCCCACCTTCATAGGTGTGAATGTTGTTAGCGAAGGTCATTAACGTTGTCTTATAGCCATTTGTATATTGCAAAGCTACTTCAACGTCGATACCGTTATAAGTGCTTTCCACATAGATAGGATCATCAAACAGTACTTCTTGGTCCTTGTTCAAAAAGGCAACGTATTCTTTGATACCACCTTCAAACTTGTAAACATCGGTTTCTGCACTATCTTTACGCTTATCAGTAAAGGTAAGTGTTAATCCCTTGTTCAAAAAGGCTAATTCACGAATTCTGTTCTTTAAAATCTTGTCGTCAAAGACGGTAGTTTCGGTAAAGATATCAGGATCTGGGTAAAAGTGAACGATAGTACCGTGTTCACTAAGTGGAACCGTACCGATTTGTTTCATCTCATCCTTTACACGACCGTGATCAAAGTCAATGAAGTACTTCTTGCCATCACGCATAACAGTAACATCAAGCTTTGTGGATAAGGCGTTAACAACTGAAGCACCTACACCGTGCAAACCACCTGAAACTTTATATCCGCCACCGCCAAATTTACCGCCGGCGTGAAGAACAGTGAAGACAGTTTCAAGTGCTGGACGACCAGTTTTTTCTTGGATATCCACAGGAATACCACGACCATCATCTTGAACAGTAACGCTGCCATCTTCGTTGATAGTAACCTCGATCTTGGTGGCAAAACCAGCAAGTCGTTCGTCAATACTGTTATCAATAATTTCCCACACTAAATGGTGCAATCCTTGAGAACTAGTCGAACCGATATACATACCAGGACGCTTGCGGACAGCCTCAAGACCACCTAAGACTTGGATTTGACTGGCATTATACTTGTCGGCCTCTTTTTCATATTTTTTGACCTTATCAAGATTTTCTTTTGATTTATCAGCCATTTAATTCTCCTTCTCCAAACTAATTTTGCCTGATTGAATGTGGTACACGCGTGGCTTCTTGATTATTTCCCAAGAAATCCCCTCTAAGTCAGTTGTGGTAATAAACGTTTGGGTCTTTCCATGAATGTAATTAAGAAGTGCACTCTGACGACCATGATCCAATTCGCTCATGACATCATCTAACAGCAATAACGGATATTCATCGGTCAACTGGTGAACCAACTGAATTTCCGCTAGTTTTACGCTAAGAGCGATGGAGCGCTGCTGCCCTTGCGAAGCATACAAATGAGCATTTTTACCATCAAGCTTAAACTCAATATCATCGCGATGCGGACCAGATGTAGTAGTTCCTTTGCGGATTTCGGTTGCTTTATTGCGTTCAAAACTTGCTAGGATCTTTTGGTAGATCGTTTCGGTATTATCGTCTGCTTCAATATCTGAAACAGATGGATGATACGCAATTGCGAGTTTTTCACCGCCTAAGCTAATATGTGCATAAGCATCACTAGCGTAATGACTCAAATATCTTAGAAATTTAAAGCGGCGAGAAATTACTTCTGCCGCGATACCAGCTAACTGATCTGACAAAACGTCTAGAAAAACCTGATCTTTCGCCTTGCCTTTAGACAGTTGCTTTAAATAATTATTCTTCTGCATCAGTACCTGGCGATACTTGCTGGCAAAATATAGATATTCCGGATTAATTTGACCAAATTCTTGATCCATGAATCGACGTCGCAAAGCTGGCGCACCCTTTATCAACTCCAAATCTTCTGGAGAAAATAAAATTGCATTCAGCTGCCCCACATATTTGGAGAGCTTGCTTTGCTCAACCCGGTTTATCCACACTTTTTTACCCTTTTTTGTGATTAACACTCGCAAAGTCAGATCAACTTGACTCTTTTGCACATGACCTAATAAATTTGCGTATTCTCCATCAAAACCAATTAATTCTTTATCATTATTCGTTCTATGGGAACGTGTTAATGCCAAAAAATAAATTGCCTCTAGCAAATTAGTCTTGCCTTGTGCATTCTTGCCAATAAAAATATTGACGTTAGGGTCAAAGTCCACATCCAACTTTTTCAAATTGCGAAAGTTTTGCACAGTGAAATGATCAAGATACATTAATCTTCCTGCCGAAACTCGTACTCTTGTCCATTTACGAGCAAACGATCGTTAGCAAAGATTTTTTTGCCGCGTCGCTGCTCGAGTTCTCCATTTAAAGTTACGGGATTATCTTGCAGATAAAACTTCGCTTGTCCACCGGATGAAATAAAGCTTTCCTCCTTCAGGAATTGTCCCAAAGTTATGTACTCGCCTGTAATTGTAAAATACTTGATAATACTCACCTTCAATGCCCTTTATACCTATATAATTATATTAGTTTTCGACAAAAATAACAAACCTAAAACGCTATTTAAAGCGATATAAGCGTTTTTTTAAAAAATAAACTAATCATACTAGGCCGAAGAAAAAGTAACAGAGACCGATTTTTGACGCTTTAAACAAAAAACAAAAAAATAAAAGCCACCTTTTGCGGTGGCTTTTTAAGAAGCTTAATCTTAATATTGTGTAATTGATTAATAAGTTCTAACCGGAGTAATCAATTGAACGAAGTCAACGTCTTCTTTATCAGGATTGATGACAAATGGACGAAGTGGTTTAGTAAAGTTCATAATTACTGAATCAGTAACAGAAGCTCTGAGGGCATCGCGCATGTAATCTGGGTTAAATGAAATTTCCAAATTATTACCTTCCAAGTTTCTGAAGCTAACATCTTCTTCTACGTTACCAATTTCAGCTGATTTACCTGATAACTTAGCAGTTTGGTTTCCCACATCCAAAGTTAACGTTACAACGTTGTTGCGGCCAGCGTGCGTTAACAAACTTGCACGTTCAAGCGCACTAGATAATTCAGGAATATCAAATTCAATGCTGGTAGTCTTTTCGGTCGGAATCAAACGATCGGTATCAGGGTAATTACCGTCAAGCAAACGTGAGTAGAATGAAAGATTGCCAATTACAAAGAGCGCTTGATTGTCCCCTGGGCAAACTTTTACTTCTGGGTCTGCTTCGGCAATAATTCTTGCCAATTCTTGTAAGCTCTTCCCTGGAATAATTAAATCAGTTTCTGATTGAGGTCCGTTTTCTAAAGCAATAGTTCTTTGTGAAAGACGGTGTGAATCAGTGGCAACCGCCTTAATGCTATCAGGATTAAAAAAGAAACGTACACCAGTTAAAATTGCTCTTGTTTGATCATTTGAAGTAGCAAATTGTGTTTCATTGATAATTTCTCTGAAAGTTTTACCTGAAATAGTAAATGATGTAGCATCAGAAATTTCTGGTAAACGAGGATAATTATTGGCATCCAAACCATTAATCGTAAATTCACTACTTTCAGATACGATTTGAGTTTGGAAACTTTCTTTTACTTCAAAAGAGAAATCTTTACCTGGCAACTTTTTAACAATTTCACTGAAAAATCTAGCAGGCAAAACAATTGATCCTGTAGATTCTACGTTCAAGTCCTCATTTACAGGAATCTTGATTTCAATAGAAATATCTGTATCGCTACCTGTTAAAGTTAATTCAGCTTCTGTTAAATCCAATTTGATCCCACTAAGAATTGGAATAGTAGCTCTTGATGAAATGGCACGCATAACATTGTTTAAGTTCTCGATAAACAGGTTGCGATTGATCGTAAATTTCATTTTAATCCTCCTAAACGAAAGTGACTTTTCTTTTTTATTTAATTATATATTTAATTAGTAGTAGTAGGGCCTGTGAATTCTGTTGAAAACTCATAAGAAGCCTGAAAATAACGGAATTGTAACGGTTAAAAAAGATGTGTAAAACTCGCAAAGTTGTCCACAGTGGATAACTTTGATTAATGCTCAAGCATTTGTTTCAAATCGAAAACAGCCGTTTTGATGTCAGCATCAGTTTTCATTTGCTTATCGATTTTATCATAAGCGTGCATAACTGTCGTGTGATCTTTTCCGCCAAATTCTTGTCCTATCTTAGGTAAACTTGCATCAGTTAATTCCCGAGAAAGATACATCGCGATCTGTCGTGGTACCACAATCTGCCGTACACGCTTTTTACCCTTCAATTCGGCTGTCGAAGTTTGGAAGTAATTTGCGACAACTTCCTGTATTTTCGAAATTTGTAGTCCACGATTTTTTTGTACGAGTTTCAGATCAACTAAGGCTTCTCGAGCTAAGTTAACGTCGATGTCAGCCTTTTCGATAGTAGCATATGCTTGAACTTTAACTAAAGCCCCTTCGAGTTCTCTAATATTAGTATCTACTTGAGAAGCAATGTAATCGAGAGTGTTGTCATCAATAGTTAAGCCTTCAGATTCAGCCTTTCTTCGTAAAATTGCGATTCGGGTTTCCAAATCTGGAGGAGTAATTTCAACTTGTAAGCCCCATGTAAATCGAGAAACTAAACGTTCAGACAGATCAGGAATTTCTGTAGGTAAACGATCACTGGTCATCACGATTTGCTTTTGATCATTATATAGGGTTTCAAAAGTATGGAAGAATTCTTCTTGAATTCCTTCTTTTTTAGCAAAGAATTGAATATCGTCAACTAGTAATAAATCACAGGTTCTGTATTTTTCGCGAAATTGGTCCTGTGTTTTATTTTTTATTGAATTAATAAAGTCGTTGACGAAGGTCTCACTCTGTATATAAACTACTTTAGCGTTGGGTCTTTCAAGCAGCATTTGATGGCCAATTGCTTGCATCAAGTGAGTTTTTCCGAGACCTACTCCCCCGAAGATAAATAAAGGATTATAAAAACTACCAGGACTGTCTGCGACAGCTAATGCGGCACCGGCAGCTAATTTGTTTCCTTCACCTTGAACGAAATTATCAAACGTATATTTTTCGTTTAACTTCAAATCTTTAGTGAATTCTTGTTGTTCCCTATTTCTTGGCTGCACTCGAATATCGTGTTGTGGCTCAGGAGTTACGATTCTTTCAGGCGTGTCACTGTCTTCAGATATCTTAAATACAGGTAGTATTTCGATACCAGCATAGCCGTATGCTGATTGGATTAATTGTGACGAAAGATTTTTCTCCCAGTAACCTTTTGCAACAGGATTTTGAACTAAAATTTGTAGTTCATGAGTTTTTTTATCATAAGAAATAGGTTTAGTATTTTTAAACCATGCATTATAGGCAACTTCATTAAAACGAGCGCGCATTTCGTCGTTAAAGTGTTGCCAAAATTTCTCAATGTCGAACAATTTGCATTCCTCCATGTTGATAAAAAGCATATTTATTTTAGCATGTTGATAAAAAGTTTTCCACAAGCGAAATAAATATTAACAGTATAAACATCCTGTGGATATTTTAGAATTTAATATGCACAATTTGACATGACTGAGGCGGAGCGATTACTTTATGCACAGTTATAGTGTGGATAGCAAAAGCTATTGTACCAAGACTTTAATTCAAAATCTATATGCGTTATCCACATAGTGTGAATTAAGTTTTTAACACGATGTGAGTTGTGGAAAAAACTAGGGATTAATTTGTGAATTTTGCTTTGTGGAAAAATAAAAATATTTTTTATCCACACAAAAATAGCCAAAAAATCGAAAAATGTGTGGTAAAGAGTGCAGCATTATTTTCAAGAAATACTTGGTTTTTATTGCTATTCGTGCTATCCTTAGTAAGAAATTGTGCAGTTGGCACAAAGAATTTATGGAGGTGCAGTTTATAATGACAACTAAAAGAACTTACCAACCTAAGAAGCGTCACCGTTCACGTGTTCACGGTTTTATGAAGCGTATGAGTACATCAAATGGCCGTAAGGTTTTAGCAAGACGCCGTGCAAAAGGTAGAAAAGTCTTATCTGCTTAAACCACTGAATCCCAGTGGTTTTTTTAGTCTACTAGAGTGGAATGAAACGTTTTGAGAAAGTCTTATCGAGTAAAATCTGAAAAAGATTTCCAGCAAGTTTTCGAATCTGGCGACTCCGTCGCTAACCGTGCTTTTGTCATATATGTAGTAGAAAAACCTGAAAATAAACATTTTCGGGTAGGTATTTCTGTAGGCAAGAAGGTTGGTCATACCGCTGTCGCACGTAATCGACTCAAGCGTTATATTCGGGCCGTAATTGATGAAGAAAAATTGCAAATTAATCCAAATGTTGATTTTTTAATCATTACGCGGCCTTATGCTCGCGATTTTGATATTGTTAAGGTACGCAAGAACTTGCTACATGCGTTAGCTTTGGCACATATCATTGAAGAAATGCCAGATGAAGTTGAGGAAAATTAGATTGAAGGACATTCTGACTAAAAGAAATGTCAAACGTCTTCTTGCAGTCCTAGCTGTAATCACCTTGGCTGTTGTTTTGACAGGGTGTGCAAGTCAGGGTGCAAACGGTCAAGTGGCACCAGTATCACACACAAGTGGTAACTGGTGGGACCGCTGGATTGTTTATTACATGTCAGCTTTCATTTTGTGGCTAGCTAAGTTAATGGGCAATAGCTATGGTTGGGCAATCATTGTCTTCACTGTTATTGTTCGTGTCATCTTGTTGCCTTTGAATGCTATTTCAATTCGAAGCACAACTAAGATGCAAAGCATCCAACCACAAATCAATGAGCTACGTAAGAAGTATCCAGGACGTGACACTGAATCAAGATCGTTATTACAACAAGAAACTAACAAACTGTATAAGGAAGCAGGAGTAAATCCATATGCTGGATGCTTGCCTCTGATCATTCAGTTGCCAGTTATGTATGCTTTGTATGGTGCGATTTTACGTACACCACAATTGCAAACTGGACGCTTTTTATGGATGGATTTGAGTAAACCAGACCCATATTTCATTATGCCTATCTTGGCAATGGCGTTTACTTTCTTGTCTACATATATTAGTCAATTATCAACACCTGCGTCATCTCAAAACGGAATGACCAAGATAATGACCTACGGAATGTCCATTATGGTTGGTGTAATGGCCTTGCAATTCCAATCAGCCATCACACTTTACTGGGTAATTTCTAACTTATTCCAGGCAGTTCAAACCTTTATTTTGCAAAACCCTCTTAAATACAAGAGAGAACAAGAAGCAAAGGCTGAGGCAGAACGCGAACGTAAACGTAAGCTAAGAAGAACCTACAAGCGTTTAGGACGCAAACAAAAATAAAAGAATATTTAATCTAAAAATGATTTTAGATAAAGTAGTCAAAGTGCTTTATCCATCATGTTTATTCGTGGTGGGATAATGCACTTTTTTTATTGAGAAAAGGGAAAATTATGGCTCAAACTTTAACAGAATTTGATACAATTGCAGCGATTTCTACCCCTATTGGTGAAGGTGGAATTTCCATAGTACGAATGTCCGGTGAAGATGCAGTTAAAATTGCTAATGAGGTTTTTAAAGGTGCTAATTTAGCTAAAGTTCCAACTCATACGATCCACTACGGTCATATTATTGACCCTGATACTGGTGAAACTATTGATGAAGCAATGGTTACTGTGTTGCGTGCGCCTAAGACTTTTACCCGTGAAGATATCGTTGAAATCAATTGTCACGGTGGTATCGTTGTTACTAACCGTATTTTGCAGCTTCTTTTAAGCCACGGTGCTCGAATGGCAGACCCTGGCGAATTCACCAAGCGTGCCTTTGTAAATGGACGAATCGATTTGACCCAGGCCGAAAGTGTGATGGATATCGTTCGTGCTAAGACTGACAAGGCACGAAAAGTTGCGGAAAAACAACTTGAAGGTGGACTTTTGCACAAGATACGTGCAATGCGTCAAGAAATTTTAGATACGCTTGCCAATGTGGAAGTTAATATTGACTACCCAGAGTATGATGCTGATACTGTAACTGCTAAGCAAATGGCGGATACAGCAAACTCAGTAATTAAAAAAATTGATCGACTTTTGAGTACGGCTCAAGAGGGTAAAATCTTGCGTAACGGCCTTGCGACAGCGATTGTAGGGCAGCCAAATGTTGGTAAATCTTCATTGCTAAACTACTTAACCCAAAGCGACAAGGCTATCGTAACTGATGTCGCTGGGACTACGCGTGATACGCTTGAAGAATATGTATCTGTAAAAGGTGTACCTCTAGAATTAATTGATACTGCGGGTATTCACCATACTGATGATAAAGTGGAAAAAATTGGTGTGGAAAGATCTAAAAAAGCTCTTGAACGAGCAGATCTTGTTCTCTTGTTAATCGATGCTAGTCAAGAATTAACAGATGAAGATAAAGCACTTATTGATGAAACTAAAGACAAGAAGCGGATTATCATTTTAAACAAATCTGATCTGGGTCAAAAGCTGACAGTTGATCAGATGAAGCAAATGACTGGCAGCGAAGTTATTTCAACTTCAATTTTGAAGGAAAAGAATCTAGATCAGCTTGAAGAAGTGATCAGCAAGTTATTCTTCTCAGGGATTGAAAACTCAAATGATCAGGTTATGGTTACCAACCAACGACAAACTTCACTTTTGCAAAAGGCGAAAAAGGAATTGCAGGATGTTGTGCAAGCTGTGAATGACGGCGTGCCTGTGGATATTGCACAGATTGATTTCACTGGTGCGTGGGATACACTAGGTGAGATTACAGGGGAAAGTGCACCGGATGAATTGATCACAACTTTGTTCAGTCAATTCTGTTTAGGAAAGTAGGGGAAATAATGATTAAGACATATGATTCAAATGAATATGATGTAATCGTTGTAGGAGCGGGTCACGCAGGCTGTGAAGCTGCTCTTGCTAGTGCCCACATGGGACAAAAGACATTACTGTTAACTATTGGGCTTGATATGGTAGCTTTCATGCCATGTAACCCATCTGTAGGTGGTCCAGCCAAGGGTACCGTTGTTAGAGAAATTGATGCTTTAGGTGGTCAAATGGGTAAAAACATTGATGCTACCTACATTCAAATGCGGATGCTTAATACTGGTAAGGGTCCTGCAGTGCGTGCACTTCGTGCTCAAGCTGATAAGTGGCAATATCATGAACACATGAAGGATACCATTGAAAATACACCTAACTTGACTTTGCGTCAGGCAATTGTAGATGAAGTTGTCGTTGAAGATGGCGTCTGCAAAGGAGTAATTACCAATACTGGTGCTAAATACCATGCTAAAAGTGTTGTATTGACTACTGGTACTGCTGCCCGCGGTAAAATCATTATTGGTGAACTTACTTATTCGTCAGGACCTAACAACACTACTCCTTCAATTAAGTTGTCTGAGAATTTGGAAAAGCTTGGTTTTAAGCTTCGTCGTTTCAAGACCGGTACGCCTCCACGTGTTAACGGCAATACTATTGATTATTCCAAGACCGAAGAAGAACCTGGCGACAAGACTCCACGTCACTTCTCATTTGAAACCAAGGATGCCGATTATTTACAACACCAAATTTCTTGCTGGATGACTTATACTAACCCAACCACGCATGAGATTATCCGCAACAATCTTGATCGTGCACCTATGTTTACTGGTGTAATTAAGGGTGTAGGACCTCGTTATTGTCCATCTATTGAAGACAAGGTTGTACGTTTTGCTGATAAGGATCGTCACCAAATTTTCCTTGAACCAGAAGGTGAGACTACCAAGGAAGTTTATGTAGGTGACTTTTCAACTTCAATGCCAGAAGAAGTTCAATTAAAGATGGTTCACTCTGTTGCCGGACTTGAACATGCTGAAATGATGCGTCCAGGCTACGCAATTGAATATGACGTAGTTGAACCATGGCAATTGAAGCATACCTTGGAAACTAAGAACGTAAAGCACTTATTTACTGCAGGTCAAATGAACGGTACTTCCGGTTATGAAGAAGCTGCAGGTCAAGGCTTGATCGCCGGTATTAACGCTGCGCTTTCTGCTCAAAACAAGCCTGGCTTTACTTTGGGTAGAAACGATGCTTATATCGGTGTTTTGATTGATGACTTAGTAACTAAGGGCACTAACGAACCATATCGTTTGCTTACTAGCCGTGCAGAATACCGTTTGATTTTACGTACTGATAACGCCGACTTGCGTTTGACTGAATACGGTCATGAATTAGGTCTTATTTCTGATGAGCGTTACAAGAGATTCGAAGAAAAGAAGCAAGCCATTAAGAAAGCTAAAGAAAGATTGCATGAAATTACAGTTCACTTGACTGATGAGGTGCAAGACTTTTTGAAGAGCATTGGCCAAGAACCAATGAAGGCTGGGGTTAAGGCAGACGTCTTCTTGCGTCGTCCAAATGTAAAGATTGCTGACATCGAAAGATTAACTGGTGAAAAGATTCCAGGCGACCGTTACGTAAAGGAACAGGTAGAAATTGGCATTAAATATGCTGGTTATATCAAGAAAGAGGAAACTCGTATCGCTCGTTTGAAGCGCCAAGAAGCTAAGAAGATTCCTGCAGATATTGATTATGAAGCAATTGAAGGCTTGGCAACTGAAGCACGTCAAAAGTTTGAAAAGATTCGTCCAGAGACTTTGGCCCAAGCAGAGCGTATTTCCGGGGTAAACCCAGCTGATTTGGCTATTTTGAGTGTTTACATTCAAAACGGACGCTATTCAAGAGTTAAAAATAATTTTTGCTAAAAGATAAAGAGTGTCTGGGAAAAAAGTCCATTTTTAGCTAATTTTAGACTTTTACTCAAAAGAAAAATCCTATTAAATCAAGGTTTATTAATACCAAGATTTAGTAGGATTTCTTAATTTCTGAGTTTTTTCCCAGACACCTCTTTTTTTACTGGAAATAAGATAACCCAGGAAATAATTAGGGCCAAGGAAAAAATAATTGAAAAATTTTTCTTAAATTTTAGCTATAAGTAAATAAAAAAATATATAAAATGAGAAAGTTTTAGTATAATAATGTTCATTGAATCACAATGTAAAACGCTATCCTTTAGCAAGACGTAAGTAATAATTTATCTGAGCTTGTGAAATGATTATTATTACAAAAGCGTTTTCATCTGCATAATAACAATGCTTTTGACGTTTTGCAAATGTGAAAAAATGTGTTTTAATACATTATGAAAGAAACGAAACTAAGGAGATGCACTTATATGACTAAAATTAATGGTTCTGATGCAATGCTTAAAGTTATTTATGACTGGGGAATTGATCATATCTATGGTTTCCCAGGTGGATCATTCGACTCCAGCATGAATGCTATTTACGACTTCAGAGATAAGATGAAATTTATCGAAGTTCGTCACGAAGAGGCTGGCGCACTTGCTGCTTCATCTGAATACAAAGTTACTGGTAAATTGGGTGTATGTTTTGGCTCAGCTGGTCCTGGTGCTGCCCACTTATTCAACGGCTTGTACGACGCTAAGTTTGATAAGACTCCAATGCTTGCCATCGTAGCTAATGTTCCAACTAGCAAACAAGACATCGACTTCTTCCAAGCCTTTGATGAAGATAAATGGTTCTTAGACGCTAGCGTTTGGTGCGCTTCAGCTAAGACTCCAGAGCTTATTCCAGTATTGACTGACGAAGCTATCCGTCAAGCCTACGCAAGAAAAGGTCCTGCAGTTTTAATCATTCCTAAGGACTACGGTTGGCAAAAGATTGAGGATAACTTCCGTGTAAACAAGGATGCTCATCCAGAGCCAAACTACCCAGCACCAACTAAGACTTCAGTTGATGAAGCTGTCAAGCTTTTGAGGGAAGCCAAGAACCCAACAATGTACATTGGTTTAGGTGCTAAGGATGCTGGCGAAGAAGTTAAGGAATTCGCTGAAAAGTTCAAGACACCTATTATGTCATCATACTTAGGCAAGGGTGTTGTTGAAGACAAGTTCCCAGCATACATGGGTACTATCGGCCGTATCGGACCTAAGGCAGCTCAAGAAGTTCAAATGGCAACTGACTTAGTTGTTTGGGTCGGCAATAACTCACCATTCTCAGTATTATGGTTCCCTAAGAACGCTAAGGTTATCCAAATTGATGTTGACCCTGCTAAGTTTGGTAAGCGTCACTCAACTGATGTATCAATGCTTGCAGATGCTAAGAAGGCACTTCGCGCTATCATTGATGCTGGTGAAGAAAGAAATGAATCACCACTTTACAAGGCTGCTATTGCAGACCGTGAAAACTGGGATGCATGGGAAGACAGCTTCAAGAACTCAGATGAGATGCCAGTTCGTCAAGAACCAATCTGGGATGTTATCAACAAGAAGGCTGACGACAACGCTGTCTTTGCTATCGATGTAGGTAACGTAAACGTTGACTCTTGCCGTCTTTTGAACTTACACGATGATCAAAAGTGGACAACTTCTGGTCTTCACGCAACTATGGGTTACGGTGCTCCTGCCGCATTGATGGCAGCTACAGTTTACCCAGACCGTGAAGTTTGGAACTTAGCTGGTGATGGTGGCTTTGCCATGATGAACCAAGAACTTTTG
Source organism: Lactobacillus sp. N54.MGS-719 (assembly GCF_000980505.1). NCBI lineage: Bacteria > Bacillati > Bacillota > Bacilli > Lactobacillales > Lactobacillaceae > Lactobacillus > Lactobacillus sp. N54.MGS-719. The sequence continues at coordinate 40,927 of NZ_LARO01000007.1, read as the reverse complement.
ACTATGTCACGCTACAACATGCATATCTTGAACGTAGTATTTACTAACGAAACTTTAGGCTACATCGAAGCTGAACAAGTAGATGAATCTCACCAACCATTATCAGGTGTAAAACTTCCAGACAACGACTGGGCTAAGGTTGCTGAAGGTATGAATGTTAAGGGTGTAGTGGTTCGCACCAAGAAGGAATTCGAAGAAGCAGTTGACGAATTCAAGAAGATGGATGGCCCAATGTTGATTGATGTTAAATACACTCACAACATGCCTTACTCAACTGAATTGAATTCACTGGATGATCCAGCATTCGTTAAGAAGTATGAAGCAGAAGACTTGAAGCCATTCAGCTACTTTGCTGAAAAGTATGGCTTGGAAGCTGACACTGCAACAGGTGCATCTCAACATGAAGAATCAGAACCAGAAGAAGATACTGCTCCTGATACAGTTTCCGGTGCTTCACAACACTAATTCATTTGAGTAATAACCATAAAAAGACGAGATGAAAATCTCGCCTTTTTTATTTTCTAAGAAATATTTCCTGGGAAATCAAAAAACGTGTGTGAAACATTTTTAGACAATAATAAAACAGTTATTAACCATACCGAAAATTTTAGACCTTTTCGTTTCGCTTTTTTCTATACTAAAACGTATAATAATAATTGATAAATTTTGATTAAATGGAGGACGTTATAAAGATATGCAACAATTCGGCGTTATCGGTTTGTCTGTTATGGGCAAAAATCTTGCTTTAAACGTTAGAAATCACGGCTTTTCAGTTTCAGGTTATTCAATTGATAAACCTGAAATTGATGCTTTAGCAAAATATGAAGATGACAAGTTAAAGCCATGCTATACATTGGAAGAATTTGTTAACTCACTTGAAAAGCCACGTAAAATTTTGATCCAAATTATGGCTGGTGCTCCAGTTGATGAGACCTTACATAAGTTGCTTCCACTTTTGGATAAAGGCGACATCGTGATCGATGGTGGTAACTCAAACTACCACGACACTAACCGTCGTTACCACGAAATGGAAAAGCATGGCATTCACTTCATCGGTATGGGTGTTTCCGGTGGTGAAGAAGGTGCCTTAAATGGTCCTGCTCTTATGCCAGGTGGTGACGAAGAAGCTTACAAGGAAGTTGCTCCAATTCTTGAAGCCATTGCTGCTAAGAACAAAGAAGGTAAGTCTTGTGTAAGTTACATGGGCCCTGAAGGTGCAGGTCACTACGTAAAGATGGTTCACAACGGTATTGAATATGCCATCATGCAAGAATTCTCAGAAGTTTACAGCCTGCTCCGTGATGTTGCTCATAAGAGTGACGATGAAATGTCAGAAATCTTTGATAAGTGGAACCACAGCGTGGTACAAGCTTACTTAAGTGAAATCACTTCAAAGGTTTTGAAGCAAAAGGATGATCTTACTTCAGACAACATCATTGATCACATTTTAAACGTTGCTTCATACAAGGGTACTGGTAACTGGACTCTTGAAGATGGTGTAGCTCTTGGTGCACCTGTAACAGTTATTGCCGAAGCCGTTATGGCACGTTTCATGAGTAAACAAACTCATTTGGCACTTGAAAGCGACATTAAGCCAACTGAATTTAAGTATGAAGGTGAAATCCCTGAAGACTTAGTTGACGAATTCGGTAAGACTTTGCAATTGGCTCAAGCTGTCGCATATGCTCAAGGTTTCCAAGAATTAACTATGGCTGCTAAAGCTTACAACTGGGACCTTAGATACAAGTCAATTGCCCAAGGTTGGGAAGCCGGCTGTATCATTCGTTCCGCAATGCTTAAAGATATTGAAAATGCTTACTCAAATGGCAAGAAGCTTACTAACTTGTTTGAAGATGGTTACTTCAGAAAGTTGATGGAAGACAACCTTCCATCATTAAGAAAATCAGTTGAATTTGCTACAAAGGCTGGCGTTCCAACACCAACTTTGAGCGCAGCACTCAACTACTTGGAATCAATCTTCAATCCCAAATTGCCAGCTAACATGATTCAAGGTCAACGTGACTACTTCGGTGCTCACACTTACCTTAGAAATGATCGTAAGGGTACATTCCACACTGAATGGTATGAAGAAAAATAATTAGGTTTCATGTGAAACTAAAAAAGCCAGTTAGAACATATTCTAGCTGGCTTTTTAGTGTACAATAAGTATCGGCATATTTTTCGATTTAAAGAGGGGATTCTATGAAAGACGAGGGAAATAAAACTAATATAAATCTGCTACTCCAAGCACTGATCGTCGGCATTTGTACTGGAATAGTAGTTGGCCTGTTTAGATTCGGCATTGAAACCACTTCGGCCTTTTGGCTTCATTTGTTCCAACTGGCTCATCAAAATCCGCTTTGGTTCATCGCAATCATTGTGGGCTTTATTGCAGTGGCGGTAATTGCCGGCTACTTTGTTAAACAATATCCGCATGTTGGTGGATCTGGTATTCCAGAAGTAAAATTGCAGTTGCAAGGGAAGTTAACTTTGCAATGGTTCCCAATTTTATGGCGCAAGCTAATTGGCGGCATTTTAGTTATCGGAACAGGTCTATTCTTAGGGCCAGAAGGACCCTCCTTGCAACTAGGTTCAACAATCGGTCAAGGTGTAGGTGAAGGCTTTAAGCAAAACAAGCTTAATACAAGAGTATTGCTGGCTACTGGTGCTTCTAGTGGTTTAGCTGCCGCTTTTGGTGCTCCTCTCAGTGGTGCACTCTTTGTCTTAGAAGAAGTCTTTCATAACTTTTCCCCTCTTGTGTGGATGAACGCTTTAGCCGGTGCGATTGCTTCTAACTTCGTTGTTTCCAACTTGTTTGGACTTCATCATGCACTGGCAATTCCATATAATTATTCTTTTCCAATTAATCTTTATTGGCATTTAATTATTTTGGGCGTTTTATTGGGACTATTGGGTCACCTCTACAAGGTGGGCTTATTTAGCCTAAAAAAGGTCTATGCTAAAATCACCTTTTTACCACGTTGGTTACATGGTCTTATTCCTTTAGCACTTTTGATTCCAATCGCTTATTTCTGGCCTTTAATTACTGGTCCAGGTAATCGCTTGATTTTGTCACTTCCTAACATGATTACCAAAACAGGTTGGGGCTTAGTTGGACTTTTGGCCTTTTACTACGTAATGAGAATCGTCTTTTCAATCGTAGCTTATGATTCAGGTTTACCAAGTGGTATCTTCTTACCAATTCTGACGATGGGTGCCTTGATTGGTGCTACTTACGGTATGTTTATGGTTCAACTTGGATTATTACCACAACGCTTGGTAGTTAACCTGGTCATCTTCTCAATGGCAGGCTATTTTGCTGCAATTATCCGGGCACCATTTACTGCAATTATTTTGATTACCGAAATGGTTGGTTCGTTGCTTCACTTAATGCCATTAGCAGTTGTTGCGTTTATTGCACTTTTGGTTGATGAACTACTTGGCGGCAAGCCGATTTACGGTCTTCTCGCAGCCGCTATGGACACTAGCAGCGATCGCAAGGCTAACTATACTGGCGAGGCCGATCAAATGGTTCTGCCGGTCTATGAGAGCAGTAAATTAGTTGATAAAAAGGTCGCAGATATTAAGTGGCCTGATGATACTAGAGTTAGAACTATTCGCCGTGATGGGGGTGAAATTATCCCAACGGGTCAGACGATTATTCGTGGCGGCGATATGCTTGTTTTGGAGTTTGATTCAAGTCAACGAGGTCGTGTTTATAGTAAAATGAAAGACCTGCAAGGCGTTGAACTTGATGGATAATTGAAATAAGGGCGGCAGACGTACATGCCGTCTTTTTTCTTGCACAAAAATAGGTTATATTAGATACTTAAACTTATGTAGGAAAGAGGGATGAAGGTGAATAATTTAGTACAGATCACGTTAAATGCGGATCAGGAAAAATATAATCTGGATGGAGATGAAAGCATCACTTTTATTGATGCGAATTCTTATTATATTGGTCAAATTATTAATCGGCATCATGGCTGGATAACGTTAGAATCAGTTGACCAAGATGGTAACCGTGGTGGTGTCGTTTTTATTAAAGAAGATCAAGTAGCCAAGATCGAAGATAATACGCCAACACTGCATTACTACGCGTTAGCTGATATTAATGATCCGTTTCACATGAAACAATTGAATACAAAAGTACTTAATTGGGACTTTACCAATATTTATGATCTTTTACTGAATGTGGCCGATTCTCAGCTATTTATCACGTTTGAAACCAAGACAGGGATTAATTATACTGGCCTGATCACGCAGCTGGATAAAGACGAAATACGCATCCTTGAAAAGAATGAACAGACACTAGAACAATACGCTACCGTCATCCCATTAGCTGATATTGTCTGTGTCGACATTAACAGCATAGATAATCGCTTGTTTATCCATTATCTGAAGCAACATAAAGATTATGGCAATGATCTAGAACTGGCAGAAATTTATTTTGATTATACTTTTGATGACCAATTTGGCAGTTTTGCAATTGGCAGAATCGTTAAGTATGATGATGAAAATATGATTCTTGAAAGCTTGAATGATTTGGGTCAAGTCGAATCCATTGCAGTAATTGCACGTAATCACATTGCCCATTTAACTGAGGAATCTGAGAGACTTAATTACTTTAACTACCTAGTTAATTGGCAAAAAGAAAATGGCAGTTTTGATCCGGATCATTTGGAGCATTCTGTTAATCTGCAGGGGGAGATTAGGTCAATACCTGAAGTAATTGAAGAATGGCCAGAAGACAAAATAATCAAGGTTAGCGATTCAATTTATCATTATCCTGACCGTTTGGGACTCATTTCATCTTATAATGATGATGGCTTTGATTTAAAAATTGCAACTGAATACGCTGTAGGTGATGTCAGCGATCATGATTATGAGGACGTGATCAGCGTTGATTTGGCCGGCTCAGAGATGATTAGGATGCAAAAATTCCTCGATAATCGTGGATAAATAAGTTGGCAGTGAATAAAAGTTTTTTATATAATTAAGCAAACGAAAGGAAGATGTTCTATGGGATTAACATTTGACAACCCTAACAATTTACAAAAGATGCTTGATCGCTTTGCGACGGTTCCAGATCCAAAGAAGACACCAAAGCACAAGGATCCAGAAGAATTGCTTAATAAAGATTCAAAAGACAAAAAGAAGAAAAAAGATAAGTAAATTAAAAGCAGGTTGCAAACGCAATCTGCTTTTTCTCTAGGAGTAAGAAATATGAAAAAACATTCGGCAGTAGCTTGTATCAGTAGGGCAGATTTATTTTCATCCTTATCATCTGATGCCCTAAAGAAAATTGCAGCAATCTCAACTCATCAGGAATATTTCCCAAGAAATACAATTATTCGTCAGCCAGGCGACGGTAAGGAAGGCATGATCTTCATGGATGAGGGTAGTGCCAAGATTTATAGCCTGAATGAAGACGGCAAAGAAACTGTGTTGGGCGTAATCAATAAGGGTGATTATGCTGGACAGCAGAGTCTTTTTAAAGAACCAAATCATGAAAATTATATTCAGGCGTTGCAAGATACGTATGTCTGCTCAATTAATCGTGATGATTTTCAAAACTTGCTTAAAAAGACGCCAGATTTAGTCATCAATTTGCTTAATACATTTGGTGAAAAGCTAGTAGCGGCAGAAACGAATTCAATTCGAAGAAATTCGATGAATGCCAAAGACCGCTTGATGGATTATCTGGTTGAACAAAGTCAAAAGTTGGGCTCAGCTAGATTTTCTCTCCCTTTGAAAAAGAAAGATTTAGCCAGTTATTTAGGAACCAGTCCTGAAACTTTGAGCAGACAATTGAAGCTATTAGAAAAGGAAAATAAGATCAGGGTCAATCGCCGAGAGATTACTATTGTTAAAAATTAATAGCTTATAATGGGCGAATGACGTAATACACAAATGCCAAGCCGATATTGATCAAGGCAAAAAAGCCAACGATAGTGCATTGCATTCTTTTAGTAATAACTAGGTAGGCAATAAATTCGCGAATAAAGGCGTTTAAGGTGAAATACCACTTGGTCTTGGCACCATAGCCAATACACTTTAAGCCTTGACGCTTAGCCAAAACAAGCGCTCTATAAACGTGATACGAATTAGTAACGATACAAAATGTGCTGTCAGGCTGCATCAATTGATGTGAAAACTTAAGGTTTTGATTAGTTTTCTTGGAACGATCTTCAATGATGATGTCAGACTGGGGCACGCCATGTTCTTCCGCATAAGCGGCCATGGCGTGGCTTTCAGGAATTTCTTCATCGGGACCTTGGCCGCCAGACATGATCAATTTTGAGCCAGGATTTTTGTGATAAATTTCAATTCCGCGATCGATTCGGCTGGCAAGAAGTGGCGTAACTTTTTTGCCAATTAATCCTGCACCTAGAACGACAACGTAGTTTAGCTTCTTGATATTGAAATTAATGAGGTTCAACCAAGCAGTCAGGGTATACATCATCATGATGAAGATTAAATAAAGAATGCTCATTGATAAAAATAGATAAATAAATCTGAACCAAGGAGCAGAATTGAAACGACCGAAAGCAGGGTAGGCGAAAATTAGTAAAATGATGACGATACCTGTTCCTAGAGACAGGAAGTTAGTCCATCTAGTGCCTTCTTTGATTAAGATCTTGATGCCGTTATAGAGAAAGATGGCAATTAAAAGAAAGACGAAGGCAAAGATGAATAAAGCGATGCCTACGGCTACTAAGAGTAAGAATCCAGAAATTAATTGATGCTGTTCGGGGTGCTCAGTGTCGACAACGATTAGAAAATCGACAGCTAGAAGAGCCAGAAACATCAAAGTGGAGGTTAGTGTTAAACCGGCCCACATTGAACGACGCTCATGTGTTAATACAAAGATGAAAATTCCGAGATCGATGAGGAAGATGGCTAATAGCCAATAGAAAAGAGACAACATTTTAATAAACTCCTTTAATTGTTAATTTAATTATACGGAGTTTACGGAATATCTAAAAGAAAAAGGAAAAATAAGTGTCTGGGAAAAAACTCAGAAATTAAGAAATCCTACTAAATCTTGGTATTAATAAACCTTGATTTAATAGGATTTTTCTTTTGAGTAAAAGTCTAAAATTAGCTAAAAATGGACTTTTTTCCCAGACACTTAGATATTTTATGCTGCTTCACCAGCAATTTTAGTCTTGTTTAAAAGAAGAGAGCTGGTTACAACTGATACGGAACTGAAGGCCATTGCTAAACCTGCAAGTTCAGGACTCAAGGTCAAACCTAAGCCCATGAAGAGGCCGGCGGCAATAGGGATGCCGATAGTGTTGTAAATAAGGGCCCAGAACAAGTTTAATTTGATTCTGTTGAAAGTCTTCTTAGAAATGTCCAAAGCTCTTACAACGCCCATTAAATCGTTCTGAACGAGGACGATACCACCGGATTCAATAGCAACATCTGTACCAGAACCCATCGCAATACCAACATCAGCAGTAGACAAGGCAGGAGCATCATTGATACCGTCACCTACGAAGGCAACCTTTCTACCTTCATCTTGCAACTTCTTAATTTCAGCAGCCTTTTCAGTTGGCAAAACGCCAGCGATAACTTGATCAATGCTAACTTCCTTACCGATAGCGTTAGCTACATTAGGGTTATCACCAGTAAGCATGATAGTCTTTAAACCACGCTTCTTAAGCTCGGCAATAGCAGCCTTTGAACTTGGCTTAGGAACATCTTGAATAGCAATTAAACCGATGATTTCTTGACCTAAACCAACATAAACAACAGTTTTAGCTTCTTTTTGCAACTTAATGGCTTGATCTTTCATTTCCTGGGAAATGGAAATATCTTCAAGCAATCTGTCGCTACCTACGAAAGCAGTTTGACCATTATAACTGGCTCTAACTCCTTTACCTTCAATTGCAGCAAAGTTTTTAACTTGAGCTAAAGCAATTTTGTCTTCCTTAGCTTTCTTAACTACAGCTGTCGCAAGTGGGTGTTCAGAGTTTTCTTCCAAACTTGCGGCAATAGTCAAAACCTTGTTTTGATCACCAACAACATCGGTTACTTGAGGCTTACCAACGGTAATAGTACCGGTCTTGTCGAAGACAACAGTATCAAGGTCGCTAACTTCTTCAAGAACTTCACCGTTTTTGATTAAAACGCCCATCTTAGCGCTACGTGCAGTACCAACCATCAATGCAGTAGGAGTGGCAAGTCCAAGGGCACAAGGACAAGCAATAACTACAACAGAAACTGCAAATAGCAATGCAGTAACTAATGGAGCGTTCAAGAATACGTACCAAATAACGAAGGTAATAATTGCAATAATTAAAACAGCAGGTACGAAGATATTGGAGATTTTATCAGTCAAGTTTTGGATAGGGGCGTGACTAGTTTGCGCCTTCTTAACTAAATCAACGATTTGTGAAAGCATCGTGTCGCTACCAACTTTGGTTGCTTTAAAATTAAATGTACCGTTAGTGTTGATAGTTGAACCTACAACGTCATCGCCTTTTTTCTTAGTTACTGGCATACTTTCACCGGTAACCATTGATTCATCAATAGTAGTTGAACCGTCGACGATAACACCATCAACTGGAACCTTTTCACCAGGCTTAACGCGGATAATGTCGCCAACCTTAACTTGATCAAGTGGCACCTTAACGAATTCACCGTTACGTTCAACTTCGGCGTCCTTAGCTTGCAAGTCAATCAACTTAGCTAAAGCGTTAGATGCGTTATTATGCATCTTCTCTTCCATAGCGTCGCCCAAAAGAACGAAGACCGTTACAAATGCGGCACTTTCAAAGTAAACTTCATGTCCGGTGAACATAGCGAAGATACTGTAGAAATAGGCAACAGCAGTACCAACAGCAACCAGCGTATTCATATTAGCGCTATGATGCTTGAAAGCGGCCCAGGCACTACTCCAGTATGGAGCGGCTGAAATAGCCATAATAATCGTTGTCGTTATAAATGCGATCCAATTGTAGCCAGGCATCATCCAATGGAATGGCATGGCAAACATTTGGATAAGCATTGGAATTGATAAGATAAATGAAATCCAAAACCGTTTAATGTTTGAAAGTTTCATTACTTAACGACGACCTTCCCATGGAACATGTCCATTCCGCAAGCGTAGTTGTAAGTACCTGGTTTGTCGGTTGGAACATCAATAGTAACTTCTTTTTTACCGTCTAATTTTTCGTCAAAGTTTAAGTCCTTTGAAACGACTTCGTTCATACATCCCATATTGTCTGAAGAAATAAACTTCAATTGAGCAGGCTTGCCTTGCTTGAAAGTAACAATATCAGGCTTGTAACCATGATTTTCTGCGTTTACGACAACTTTTTTAGTTTGATTCTTTGAAAAAATACTCATTATTTAACAACAACCTTTCCATGAAACATATCCATACCACAAGCAAAGTTATAAGTGCCTTTCTTGTCAGTGGGAATATCAATAGTAGTAATTTTTTGCTTAGTTAAATCTTTATCAACACCAAGTTGTTCAAAAACAACGTGAGACAAACATGCTGTTGAATCATTCATATCGAAGTTTACCTTGGCAGGTATGCCTTGCTTAAGCACAACGGTTGAAGGGGAGTAGCCACCTTTAACGACGATGTTTGCTTCTTGCGTACCTTGGTCAACTATGGCTGTGCCGACGGCTTCTTGGTGTTTACCGAAGAACCACCAAAGAATGAAGCCGATCAGCAAGATGGCCACGATCAACGTGATAATTTGTGAAATACCCATATCTTTTCCTCCTAGCAGACGTGCTCTTTATCTGGCAAACAGTTGCAAGGAACCATGTCAGGGGCACTTTTTTCTTTTACAGTAACTTCTTGTTTTATTTTTTCTAGGTCACTTTTTGAAATAGGGGAGTTAGCCAGTAGCTGCAAGAGCACTTCGCCTTTATGCATGTCGCACATGCGATTTAAAAGCTCTTCAGCGGCTTCTGTCATTACCTGCGTTTGATTGATCTTAGAAGAGTAAACAAAGTGTCTGCCTTCCTTAGAGGGCTCTAGCAGATTCTTTTTAACCAAACGACGAAGCAAAGTCTTGATTGTAGATTCAGACCAATTTTTTTTAGCCTGCAATTCTTGAATTACTTTAGTTGAACTAACCGGTTCAAGAGTCCATATAATACGCATGGCTTCCCATTCACTATTGGAAATTGTGCTTTCTTTTTCTTGAAGAGTAACCATCTTTTCCTCCTTACGTTTACATTTGTAACTATACTCTTAAAATTTACATTTGTAAACTTTAATGCAATAAAAAGACCGTTAATCTGTTACTTTAAAAAACGATTAACGGTCTTTTTTCCTCAAGTAGAATTATAATAATAAATTATAAATTGGAAGAAAAACATGAATGATATAATTTTGTCCCATAAACGATGGCAACAAATTTTTGATGTACAACTAATAATTGCCTTAATCATAACAGTTTTAGAATTAATCACCAAAAAACAGCGTAATTTCGGCAATATTTTTCAACTAGTGTTTTTAATATTAATCGTAGGCTTAAATTTCTATGTACAATTCAATCGCCATAATTCTAGCAAATTGAATTTTGAGATTACACGATGGTTAAATCTATTAGTATTTAGTAGTTATTTTACAATTATCTGGCTAGTAGTTGGGAACTACTTAATATTTAATTTTCGGCAATTCGAAATACTTTGGGTGCTATTGCTCTGGGCTGCCTATCTTGTTCTATTATTGCCTCTAGCAATCCTTTATGCAGGTGATCTTAGGAAATGGTTTCTCATGTTACTTGCTGTTTACTTTCTTGATCAGCAATACGGACCAGACGTTTCGTTAAGAATAAGTAGAAATTTGCGTTTTTTGCACTCAGTTACGGGTCAAGGCGTCATTGCCGCTCTTGCTTTACTGATTATTGCTTGTTTTTTAGGTAAGGCCTGGGGCTGTCACTTTAACCCAAACTTGAAATTTATTAAAAGTAGTAATTTTCAAATATCCACTTTTATTTTATTGCTTGCTTTTGCAACGCTTGATCTGTTTTATAACGCTTTTAGCGTAACTGATAAGCAAATTTGGACAGCCTTTTTTTATTTTTCGTCTGATATCCAAGCTAAATATTTTACTTTACCCAGTTTAACTTCTGCCATTGAACCAGGAATTTTGGAAGAAACTGAACGTTACCTAATGATTTTAATCTTCCTAACTGGCTTTAAATATGCCCGTAAATGGCGTCTTCCAATCGCTGTGTATGCTTCAGGTATTTTATTTGGTCTGTCACATGCCGGTAACGTTGGCTGGAACGGTGAAACTTTTTCCGCCACTATTGCCCAAGTAATTGGTGTCATGGGCAGTGGCTTTCTTTGGGCTGCGCTTTATCTTTACACAGGAAAATTATGGTTGCCGATGCTCTATCATTTCTTAATGGATTATTTAGCTAACTTACAATCGGGTTGGAATTCAGCTGGATGGACCTTTAGTGGATATGCTAGTGATTACATTCAGGAAATATTAATGGTCGGCGTCCCGCTAGTTTTTACTATTTGGATGATGTATGGCAAGAGAAGAGCGGTCATAGAGGAAAACGTGGATCGTCTACTTAATTTAAAAGACTCAAAGTTCATAAATAAAAAAGTATCTAGGAATTAGGTATTTCCCAGACACTTATTTCGAATCTAATTAATTAAAATAAACATTTTTAAAGTCATAAGGTACGCCTGTTGGGTTGAAGGATACACCTTTAACGTTGGTTTTAAGAAGTTGAGGATGAGCCACTTGGATTAATGGAATAGTACCTTGATCTTTCATTAAAATCTTTTCTGCCGCTACTAATTTGTCCCAGCGCTTCACAGGATCATTACCGTAAACATTTTCAGATTGATCAAGTAATTTATTGAATTGGTTGTTGTTCCAGCCGTTGTTGAGATAACTTGATCCTTTTTGGAAAACATCCAAGAAGTTAATTGGATCACCAAAAACAGCTTGCCAATTCTTGATTGTAATTTCGTAATTTCCAGCAGTTTGACGAGAAATTAATTGAGTAAATGGAATATTTTGAACTGAGATATTTACATTAGGTAAACGATCTAGTTGACTTTGTAAGAATTCAGCAGTTTGTTTTGAAGAATCATCGTCACTAGCTAACAATGTAACTTTAATAGACTTAATGCCAGTTTCCTTATAGCCCTCTTGCAATAAGGTTTTTGCCTTTTTAAGGTTATAGCTCACACCGCTTTTTACGTAAGCATCATTTTCAAATTGAGCACCAGTTTTTGGATTTGTGCCCATGCCTGATGGAACAAATCCTTTAGCTGGAATAGAACCGTCTTTCAAAATATTGTTAGCCAATTGCTGACGATTGATGGCATATGAGAATGCTTGTCTAATCTTAAGATCCTTGAATGCTTTAACTTTATTTTGATTTAATTCAAGACGACGAATAGCTGAAGAAAGTCTAGCGTGATAGCCAACCTTGTTTTTATTAGAAGTTACTTGTTGACCGGTTAAACCTGTTTCATCAGCTTTTCCAGCTTGGAAAAGATTATAGCTAGTGGTGGTTGATTCACTTACTTGTTCGTTAACTTTACTTAATTTAACGTCTTTAGCATCCCAATAATTTTTATTCTTTACTAAGCTCCACACTTTGTTGTTGCCGTTCCATTTAGTAAGAGTGAAAGGTCCAGAAGAAACAGTGTACTTTGCTTGTGTACCGTAAAGCTTACCGTATTTTTGCACTACTTTTTGATTTTGTGGGAAGAAAAGTGGCCAGGCAAGCAAGATTTTGAAGTAGCTGAGTGGACGAGTCAATTGAACTCTTAAATGGTATTTGGAAACTGCGGTAGCACCTAAGCTTGAAGGCTGCTTTTTTCCGCTATTAATGGCTTGAGCGTTCTTAATTTGGTAAAGATAGAATGCCATTTGTGATTTGGTAGCTGGATTGACAGTTCTTCTGTAAGAATAAACAAAATCTTTGGCTGTAATAGGATCACCGTTTGACCATTTAGCATTCTTTCGAAGGTAAAAATCATAGGTTTTACCGTTATTAGAGGTCTTTGCCTTAGTGGCGAGTGATAATTGTGGCTTATTGTTTTTGTCTAACCGATAAAGCCCATCACCAGTATTTAATAAGGCTTGGAAACTGGTGGTATCAGTAGCTAAAGACGGATCTTGAGTGGATAGTTGCGTGGTTTCTGACCAATTTAAAACTTGTTTTTTCTTTTGAGAGGCAGATTGATTACCACAGGCTGCAAGAGTAATTGCAGAAAGGATAATTGTACTTGTTGCTAAAATTTTCTTAGAAATCTTCATTGCTAAACTCCTTTTCATGCATAGATAAAAAATTAAGCAATGAGAAAGAAAAAACGCCTTACTAGATCATATTGATCTAATAGGGCGTTTATCACGCGGTACCACCTATTTTCATGGAAGTTTCACCTCGGTTCATGTACGGCTAAAAAGCGATACACTACCGCGATAAAGGGCGGACCCTGGATCTGCTAAATATCGCAGATTCATGCTCGAAGGCCATTTTCAAAAATAAAACAGGCATTTCTTTTCACCAAATTAGAAACTCTCTGTGGGAAGTTTTATCTTTTACTTTCCTTGTCATTGCTTAATTTGTCTTTAATGTTGCTATCATAGTATATCCTAGGAAATGATTTGTCAACAAAAAAATTAACGAATTATAAGTTCAGTCACTAATAAAGCTACAATAATCCAAACAACATTAAGCAGATAGACTAAGATTTTAGTCCATATCTTTTGATAAAGTTGCCCTGTTTGAAAAAGAAAATATAGTGCTAGTGCAGCTAAGATAACTGCGATTGTAGTTCCTGAAGAATTATGAATATTGAGATAAAAGTAGATTCCAGCAATGGCTGAAAAAAGCAGAGTGCCGAGAATCCAAAGCGTTTTTTTAGTTAGTTTCATGATTAATTTCTCCTTGACATTTAGTATAGCGTATCAAGAAGAAAAAATTAGTTAACAGTCACGTCTCCATCATCACTATGAGCAAATAAGACATTAGAGCTGGAAATATTTTTGGTATATGAGCCACCGTCGTCATCATTGTCATGATCGGTTCCCTTAAAGGTTACATCCCCATCATCAGAGGATAAATAATAGCCATGGGCGTTACTTTGCTTCACCTTGATATCTCCATCTTCTGAGGTGATTTTAGCTCCATTTGTTGTAAATAATTTATCAACTTCAATATCTCCGTCTTCTGAGTCGATCTTGGCTTTATTCTTTGCATACAAGCTATCAATCGTGATGTCTCCATCCTCAGCAGAAAGCGCAATATTTTTGGCTTGAATATTACCGTAAAAATCAACATCGCCATCTTCTAGATGCATATCGATTTTTTGCAATTCCTTTGCTGGCAAGTAGATAGCGATCACATTATCTTTAGAAATGCGATAACGCCCACCTTTATTTTCTTGTTTGATTGTTAAAATACCGTTTTTTATTTGAACGCTAGGTTTAAAGCGTATCAAGCCGCGATAAATAACTTTGTGTGTTTTGCCAACATGCAATTCAGTATCAACAATATCTGTCGAAACTTTCATAGAATTAAACTTCTGCTCAGAAAGTGTTTGTTTAACTACGGGACCAGAGTTTTTGTCAGTGTAAGTATGGAATTTACAGCCTGCTAGAAAAAGACCTAGAGTAAGAAATAACCCAGGCAATAATATAATTTTTTTGTTTTTCATAAACAATTCCCCCTACAGATATTTTATCGTAGAGTGAGATGCAAAAGATACAAAAAAATCCGCTCCATACGAGGAACGAATTTTGCTTATTTTTCTATAAATTAGTAACCAGGAAGAAGACAATGAATACCACGAATAGAATATACATCATCGGGGTAACTTCCTTAGCGCGCTTAGATGCGATCATTGTGATTGGGTAGGCGATCAAACCTAAAGCCAGACCATCTGAAATACTGTAAGTCAATGGCATCCCGACAACTGTTAAGAATGCAGGAAAAGCAATCTCAAATTTGTCCCAGTCGATCTTCTTCAAGTTGCTTGCCATCAAGACACCAACGATGATCAAAGCTGGAGCCGTTACAGTGGTTGGGATAACGGCAAGAAGTGGACTGAAGATCATACTGATGATAAAGAAGATACCAACAAAGATCGCGGTTAAACCAGTTCTACCGCCCATTGCGATACCGGCACTTGATTCTACTGAAGTACCAAGTGGAGCAGTACCAAAGACAGCACCTTCAACCATAGCAGTTGAGTCAGCTAAAAAGGCACGACCGATCCGTGGAATCTTACCATCTTTATCAACCATGCCGGCTTGTTCAGTCATACCGATCAAAGTACCAGCAGTATCAAAGAAAGTAACAAGTAAGAAGGTCAAAACAACCATCCAAAGTTGTGCGGTATTAATATCCTTTAAGTGGAAAACGGCTTGACCAAAGGTTGGTGCAATGCTTGGCGCACCTGAAACGATGCCGTGAGGCAATGGAATTTGACCAATGATCATACCGAAGATAGCAGTAACGATCATCCCGATGAAAATTGAACCAGGTACGTTCAAACACATCAAGATAACAGTTAAAATTAAACCGAACAAAGTAATCCAAACGGCAGGATTACTAAACTTGCCCAAGGTAACTAA
Source organism: Lactobacillus sp. N54.MGS-719 (assembly GCF_000980505.1). Classification (NCBI taxonomy): domain Bacteria; kingdom Bacillati; phylum Bacillota; class Bacilli; order Lactobacillales; family Lactobacillaceae; genus Lactobacillus; species Lactobacillus sp. N54.MGS-719. The sequence goes on along the minus strand of NZ_LARO01000007.1, from coordinate 25,332 downwards.
AGTTGAATCGCTGTTAACGATTAATTGACCATTTTTTAACCCAATAAAGGCAATGAATAAACCAATACCAGCCGAAATTGCATACTTCATATCTTGTGGAATTGCATTAACCACCATTTCACGCAATTTGAAAACAGTGATTAAAATGAACAAGATTGATGCAACAAGCACAGCAGCTAAGGCTGTTTCCCAGGAAATATGCATCCCAACACATACGTTGTATGCGAAAAAGGCACCACTACCCAAGGTTGGAGCAAGCGCAATAGGATAGTTTGCGATGAATCCCATCAAGAAACAACCAATGGCAGTTGCTACTGCGGTAACCGTAAAGGCTGCACCTTTTGGAATACCAGCTGCGTGCAAAATGTTAGGGTTAACAAATAGTATGTAGGAGAGACTGACAAACGTAGTTAATGCAGCGATTAACTCGCGTTTAACAGTGGTATGAGCATCCTGTAAATGAAAGACTTTATCTAATGTCTGCATTTTTCCTCCAAAACAAATGAAAAAAGGACACAGTTACGCACCAACTATGGGTAAAAGATGTCCTTTTTTCATTTATGACGTCTAAATACCTATAGTCCTGAATTTATGGTTCAGGGTAGACACTGTCGACCTTATCTCGACGATATATAGATATATTGATTGTTAAGTATTCTAGCAGAAATCTAGTAGATAAGCAAATTGGGGTTGGGAGGAGATGTCTTATAGTTATTTCCTGAGAAATAAAAAACAAGTAGCTGTTAACTACTTGTTTTTGAAAGAGGTATTTTACTAGTGAAATTAGCTAGACATTTAAAACGATGTAATAGATAACGAATACTACAAATAGAATCCACATCATTGGCGTAATCTCTTTGAAACGCTTTGCTGCGATCATTGAGATTGGGTAAACGATAATTCCCCAACCTAAACCGTCTGAGATAGAGTATGTAAGAGGCATTCCGATGGCAATAAGGAAACATGGAATGGCGATTTCGAGGTTGGTCCAATGTACGTTAGCCAAGTTTTCGGCCATCAGTACACCAACAATGATTAAGGCAGGAGCAGTTACTTGAGTAGTAAAGACACTTAAGATTGGACTAAAGATTGTAGAAATGAGGAAGAAGATACCTACCCAAACTGCGGTTAAACCGGTTCTACCACCAACGGCAATACCAGAACTTGATTCAACAAATGCACCAACTGGTGAAGTACCAAGAACTGAACCAACAAGCATACCAGATGAGTCGGCAGCTAAAGCTTCACCGGCACGTGGCATCTTGTTGTCTTTCATCAAACCAGCTTGTTGAACCAAACCGATCAAGGTACCAGTGGTATCGAAGAAGGTAACAAGTAAGAAGGTGAAGACAACTACCCACATTTGAACGGTGTTGATGTCACCGATATGGAAGATTGCTTGACCAAACGTTGGAGCGATGCTTGGAACAGATGAGATAATACTCTTAGGCATTGGAATTTGACCAATAACGACACCGAAGACAGCAGATATAATCATACCGATGAAGATGGCACCCGGTACACGGGCAATCATCAAGAAGATAGTAATGGATAAACCGAAAATAGTGATCCAAACAGTTGGATTGTTAAGGCTACCGATAGTAACCAAAGTTGAGTCACTGTTTTGAATTAACTTACCACCTTGAAGACCGATGAAGGCGATGAATAAACCGATACCGGCAGAAATAGCATATTTAATGTCTGCAGGTATCGCATCAATGATCATCTCACGAACTTTAAAGACAGTTAGTAAAATGAAAAGAATTGATGCAACAAAAACGGCAGCTAAAGCTGTTTGCCATTTAACGTGCATGCCAAGACAAACTGTGTAAGTGAAGAATGCGTTCAAACCTAACGTTGGAGCTGAAGCGATTGGATAGTTGGCAACAAGTCCCATTACGATACAGGTAAATGCAGCAGATAATGCGGTAACGGTGAACAAAGCACCTTTATCCATACCACTAGCGCCCAAAACATTGGGGTTGACGAACAGAATGTAAGACATACTTACAAAAGTAGTTAGGCCGGCTAAAAGCTCGGTCTTAAAGGAGCTATTGTTCTCCTTTAAATGAAAGAAATTACTGATTGCGTTCATTTAGTCCTCCAAAATTTGTATAAAGTGAACATTCAATTAAGATTATACATCTAATGTTAATAATTTCAATAGAAAAAGAGTGAAATATTTGCTTTTTGAAGTTTTTTCGGGAATATTTAGCTTATTCTTGACTTTAACGCAGCGTAAACCCGTATATTTAAGTTGTGAGGTGAGAAAGTAATGTCAGAAGAATACACAATCGGAGATCTAGCAAAACAGTTGAATATAACCACCAGGACAATTCGCTATTATGATCAAAAAGGCCTGGTTAAACCAAGCAGAGTGAGTGAAAGTGGCTATCGTTTATATTCAAATGAGCAGATAAAACAATTAAAACTGATTATCTTTTTAAAAGAACTAGGCTTTTCACTCAAGGATATTCAAAAGATATTGGAGGATCCAAATAGTGAAAAAACGATTGGTCTTTTACTTAAAGATCAAATGGAAAGAAATAGCCAGGAAGTACAAAAACTAGAAAAGCAAAATAAGAAAATAGTGCAATTGCAGAAGGCATTAAATAAACCTAAAGGTATTGCTGAAGTTACTGACATTACGAAGATTATGAATAATGAAACTAGGTATAAAGAATTAACACGTTCAATGTGGAAGCTGTCAGCAGTGGAAATTGCTGTTGAGCTGATTGGTATGACATTTATCGCGTACTGTATCATCAATAAGATGAACACTACGGCTTATATTTCGGTAGCTGTTTTAGTAGTAATCTTGGTTGCAATGTCTGTTGTGCTACTTAAAAATTATTATCAAAAGGTGGCATATATTTGTCCAAATTGTGATTACAAGTTTGTTCCTGAACTTAAGAAGTTTATGTTTGCGGCACATACGCCGCATACTAGAAGATTACGTTGCCCAAACTGTCATAAAAAATCATATTGTTTGGAAACTGTACGCTAGTATTTCCAGGGAAATACACATTTTTAAGAAGCTGTTATCGAGTATATTCGATAAAAGGCTCCTTTTTTGCAATCCTATCGATTATACTCGATAAGATTAATAATTTTAGTGTTTTCATCGATTATAATCGATATAAATAGGAAAAAGTGTAAGCAAAAAGGACTAAGCTCAAATTCAAACTTAGTCCTTTCTTTATATCTATTTTATTTAAAAGTTCAGTACCCACAGGAAGATGATGAATACGAAGAATAGTACCCACATCATCGGGCTGATTTCCTTACCACGCTTAGCTGCAAGCATGCAGATTGGGTAAGTGATCATACCCCATGACAAACCATCAGAAATTGAGTAAGTAAGTGGCATACCCAAAATGATGAGGAATGCAGGAACCGCAATTTCTAACTTGTTCCAGTGGATGTGAGCAGTGTTTTGGGCCATCAATACACCAACGATAATCAAGGCTGGTGCAGTAACTTGACTAGTGAACACACCCAAAAGTGGACTGAAGATCATTGAGATCAAGAAGAAGATAGCAACGAAAACTGCAGTCAAACCAGTTCTACCACCAACGGCGATACCGGCACTTGATTCAACGAACGCACCAACTGGTGAAGTACCCAAAATTGAACCAACAGCCATCGCACTTGAGTCGGCAGCCAAAGCCTTACCAACACGTGGCATCTTGTTGTTCTTCATGAAACCGGCTTGTTGAGCAAGACCAATCAAAGTACCGGCAGTATCGAAGAAGGTAACAAGCAAGAAAGTTAATACGACAACCCACATTTGAACGGAGTTAATGTCCTTAATGTGGAAGATAGCTTGACCAAAAGTTGGAGCTAAACTTGGAGCAGTTGAGATCACCTTATGTGGCAATGCGATTTGACCGGTACAAATACCGAAGATAGCGGCTAAAACCATCCCGATGAAAATCGCACCAGGAACGTTCAAGATCATCAAGATAACGGTCACAAGCAAACCAAAAATGGTGATCCAAACAAGGGGATCATGAAGTGAGCCTAAGCCAACCAGAGTTGATTTATTTGCGACGATTAACTTACCGTTTTGTAAGCCTAAGAAGGCGATGAATAAACCAATACCTGATGAAATAGCAAACTTCAGGTCAGCTGGAATTGAATCAATAATCTTTTCACGCAATTTAAATAAAGTGATCAAAATGAAGATAATTGATGCAACGAAGACACTGGCTAAAGCAGTTTGCCATGAAACGTGCATCCCCACACAAACGGTGTAAGCAAAGAATGCGTTAATACCAAGGGCTGGTGCTTCACCAATTGGGTAGTTTGCAACAATACCCATGATGGCACTACCAAGCGCACTGGCCAAAGCAGTAGCAGTAAACACAGCACCTGTGTTCATACCACTAGCACCCAAAACGCTAGGGTTAACAAACAAAATGTATGACATACTAATGAAAGTAGTCAAACCAGCAATAAATTCGACTTTAATACTGGTGTTGTATTTATCTAATTGAAAATATTTCCTAATAAAATTCATAAATCTCTCTCCAAAGAATTGTTCGTGTTTTTACTTCGTAAAAGCAACCCTTATACTTTAGCATTGATATTTAGATTTGTAAACACGAATTATTGGCAAGAAAATATGCTAATTTATTATAATTCACTGTACAAAAATAGTTTTAAAACACTAAATTACTTTCATTCTCCGTTTTTTAGCATTATTCTTAATTACATAGATCAAACAGATTAAGGGTGAAAGAATGTCCGCAAAACTTATTTTTTCAGATATTGATGGCACGCTAATTAACAATGAATTAAAGGTAACGCCTAAAACGCGTGACGCAATCAGACATCAAATTATCAATGGTAATATTTTTATACCAGCTTCAGCTCGTCTTCCTAAAGGCATTATGACGGCAGTAGGACAGATTCTTAAGGTCTTTCCGATGATTGCCTATAATGGTGCCTTAGCGCTAGATGAGACCGGTAGAGCGCTAATTACGCGCTTTTTTGAAGCAAAGGAAGCTGCAGAAATTTGCCGTTATGTTGAAGAGCAAAATAACGGTGCTGCTTGGAATATTTATAGCGGCTATGTGTGGTATAGTGCAGAAAAAGAAAGCGACTGGGTCAAAAAAGAAGAAAGCATTGTTGATGTGAAATCTACTAAAACCAGCATTGAACAAATCGCAAAACTGCAAGGTGTACACAAGGGCTTAATCATGGGTGAGCCTAAAGAAATTGACCGCATGCAAAAGGAACTTTCAAAGAAATATATTGACCTTGATTTTGTAAAGTCTTCACCAACGCTACTTGAAATCGTCTTAAAGGGCGTAAGCAAGAGAAGCGCAGTTGAAATCGTAGCTCAAGAATATGGTGTAGATCTAAAAGACTGCCTCGCTTTTGGCGACAACTATAACGATGAAGAAATGTTAAGAGCAGTGGGGCATCCCTTCTTAATGGGCAATGCACCAGAAGACTTGAAAAAGCAATTTAAGCCAGAAAATATCACTTTAGATAATAATCATGATGGTATTGCCAAAGCTTTAGAGAGCATCGAATAAAGAAAATTTATGCATACGAAAAGAGCTAGGACGTTAAATCCTAGCTCTTTTTCAATTATTACCTGGGAAATTAAGCTTCGATTTGGATATCAGTTGATTTGTCCCAGTCCATTGGTAACTTACCAACTTCCTTCAATTTATCAACGATTTGATCAAGTACGATTTCACGATCTTCTTCAGAAGACATGAAGTCATATTTGTCACCATCAATTTCCATCTTTGGTGAGTAATCGTACTTGTCATACCATGGCTTGTAGTAGCGAAGCAATCTCTTGTAGTAGTCTTCAAGAGTTGAATCGTGGCTCAATTGTTCGTATGGACGGCCACGTTTTTGAATACGTTTAATCATTGTGTCGTAAGAAACGTTGATGTGAACAAGCAAGTCAGGGTTCTTCTTAGGCATTCTGTCTAATTCACCCATCATATTGTGTAAAAGTTCATAGTAAGTGTCGACTTCCTCAGGAGTGGCACGACCAATGTCAGCGTTCATTTGGAAGAAGAGCGCATCTTCATAGATAGAGCGGTCCAACACGTTATTATCTTGAGTCAATGCGTCTTTAATGCTGTGAAAACGTGTATTTAAGAAGTATACCTGCAATAAGAAAGCATATTTCTTAGGATCAGCATAAAAAAGTGGCAGAACTGGATTGTCGTCAACACTTTCATAAAATGGCTTAGTGCCTAAATATTTAGATAAAATACCTGTTAAACTGGATTTTCCGGCTCCAATTGGCCCACTTAAAACAATAACTGTCATCACGTTCCTTCTTTTTATTTAGTTTTATAAGTTACCTATTTCGTGCAACTTCTCGTCAATTTCTTTCAATACTTCCCTTTGAGCATCAATGCTAGAAACAAAATCGAGTTTATCACCATTGATAGCCATCTTAGGTGAAGCATCATATTGTTCATACCATGGTTCATAATATCTAAGTAGTCTAGCATAGTAGTCCTTCAAACCTGGATCTGTACTAATTTGTTCAAAGGAACGACCACGTTTTTTAATGCGCTTAAGCATGGTATCAAGTGAAACATGGATATAGATAAGCAAATCGGGCTTCTTGCTTGGATTGCCTGGCGTATCTTCCATCATATTTTCAAGCAAATCGTCATAGATCTTAAATTCTGTAGGATCTGCGACCTTGTTATCGGCGTTCATCTTGAAGAAAAGTGCATCTTCATAGATAGAACGATCGGATACGCTGTTCTTATCTTGAATAGCTTGATTGATTTGAGCTAAACGGTGGTTAAGCAAATAAGTGTTAAGCAAAAAGGTGTAACGCTTCATATTTTTATAGTAGAGGGGTAAAACAGGATTGCTGTCAACGCCTTCGTAAAATGCTTGCGTACCTAAATGTTCTGCTAAGATACTGGTTAAACTGGATTTTCCGGCTCCAATTGGCCCGCTTAAAACAATAACTTGAATCACATTCTTTCTTAAATACCAGATATTGGACAATTAATAAGTTTAATACAAGATATTGTGGCACACAAGCTCTTTTTTAATTCTGTTTCACGCGAAAAAGTCAAGGGTAGAAATGAAAAATCGGATAGGAATGAAACATAATTCAATTAGAACAGAAAAATTGTAAAAAATGAAGTTATCTAAAAATAAAGCAGGTAATTCTAGTACTCAAAAAATCCCGGATTTAAAATTAACAAAAATAGCTAGGTCTTCTACGATTGTAGAAAGCCTAGCCTTTTATTTTTAGAGATAAATTGTCATTTAGTTCTTGTATTTGTCGTCTAGCTCTTGAGCTGCAGCCTTATCAACAATAACAGTTACATCAGGGTGCTTTTGTAAAATTGATGCAGGAACGTCTTCAGTAATAGGGCCTTCGATCATTTCCTTGATAGCGTGAGCCTTCTTTTCACCGAATGCCATCAAAACGATCTTCTTAGATTGCATGATGTTAGCAGTACCCATGCAGATAGCGCTCTTTGGAACTTCGTCTTCGTTGTCGAAGAAACGAGCGTTAGCTTCAATAGTGTTTTCAGTTAATTTAACTTCGTGAGTACCGATGTCAAATGGAGTACCTGGTTCGTTGAAGGCGATGTGGCCGTTACGACCGATACCTAATAATTGGATGTCGATAGGATTGTCCTTAATAATTTGGTCGTATTTTTTGCAGAATGCTGGAATATCTTTTGCCATACCATCTGGAACGTAAGTCTTCTTGAATGGCTTCTTGTCGAATAAGTGCTTTTGCATGAAGTAGTGGTAACTTTGAGGATTGTCTGGTGTTAAGCCAACATATTCATCAAGGTTGATACTAGTAAGATCTTCACAATTAAGGTCGCTCTTTACCCAGTTTTGGTAAAGTGTTTCAGGGGTAGAACCGGTTGCTAAACCTAATACCTTAGCACCGTTCTTAATACCTTTTTCAAAAATTTCGAATGCTTTTGCTCCGCCTTGAATTTTGTTTTCTGTAACAATAACTTTCATAATAAATCCTCCCCATTTACTGGTCTAGTCCATTATAAAGTGGAATAGACCATTTTGTCAATTAAATAAAAAGAAATATTCTTAACTATGTTAGAATTTGAGTAAAGGAAGTGAATAAGGATGGATTTTGAAAAATTAACGGGATTAGGTATAGGTACATGGAATATTGGTGAAGAACCCAGAAAAAAAGATGAAGAAATAGCCGCAATCCGTTATGGACTGGATCATGGGATAAACATTATTGATACAGCCGAGATGTACGGTGAAGGTAAAAGCGAGAAGTTGGTAGGTGAAGCCATTAAAGGCTATGATAGAAGCAAATTATTTTTGATTTCAAAATTCTATCCCTATCATGCAACGCCAGAATTAGAACGGCAGAGTTTGGAAGCTAGTTTGGAAAGACTAGGCACAGATTATTTGGATCTCTATTTACTTCACTGGCGTGGCAATCATCGCTTATCTGATACAATTCGTGGCCTTGAAGCTTTGCAAAAAGAAGGTTTGATTCGTCATTGGGGCGTTTCAAACTTCGATACTAGCGATATGAAGGAACTTTTCACGGTACCTGGTGGAGATAAATGTTTTGCCAATGAAGACCTGTACAATTTAAATGAGCGAGGAACCGAGTATGACTTACAAGATTGGCAAAAAAAGCATGGTGTAAGTTTTATCGGCTATTCACCGTTTAATTCGGGTGCTGGCGATACGATTCGCATTACACGTAATTTGAAAATTGTTGCGCGTGATCATGGCGTTACGCCACATCAGATTATGCTTGCTTGGACAATGCGCAATGGCAATGTTTTAGCTATTCCTAAGGCTGCCAAGATCAAGCATATGAAGGAAAATATTGCTGCTCAAAATATCAAATTAACTGAAGACGAAATGCGTTTGATTAACAGCGATTTCCCTGCTCCAACTGAAAAAGAACCACTATCAGTCATTTGATTACAAGATATAGTATTTGAGAGCACACTATTCACTATATCTTGTGGATAACTTTGTGCATATGTGTAAAAAAATCTGTTTCATGTGAAACAGATTTTTTTTTACTTTTATATTTTAATCTTGCCAGCTAAAATTTTGCTTCGAGCTATTTGCACATCTTTCCAGATATTCGGAGCTATTTGTCCTGGCAGAATTGAGACAGCATTGTTTTTTAAACCATAGGTAATCATTTTTCCACCAGGAAATTTATCCTGATAACTGCGGCTGGCGATATCCTTAGTCGCAACGTTAACACCGGTGATTACAGACGTTAAAACAAAGTTGGCTTCTTGACCGCCTTTGGCATAATATTTGCCTAAATCAGATTGATCGGCATCAACGCCAATTACCCAAACGCGATCTTGGGCAGGGCGAGCTTGATTGATAAATCTCGCTGTTTGGAATAGGCCGCCTCCAGCATTGCCTGCTGCATGGAAGATCACATCTACGTTTTTATCATACATGTTTGTAGCGATACTTTGCGCCCTTACAGTGTCAGTAAAATTGCCCACATTTTGATCGTAGATGGTAACATTTTTGTGCAATTTTTTAGCTTGGTCTGCTACACCTTGAGTAAAACCACGCTTAAATGAAGCAATCACGCTATTGTTAGCACCGCCAATGAAACCGACTTTACCCGTTTTGGTTTGGCTTGCAGTCGCAACGCCAGCTAGATATGCACCTTCATCTTTTCTAAAGCGGACAGATGCCACGTTTTTATAGCCTTTAATGGTATCATCCATGATAACGAAATTCTTTTTAGGATTACTTTTGGCAGCGGAGATAATGGCACTTTTAGATTCGTTACCGATACCAAAGATAGTCTGGTATTTTTGCCGGATCGCCTTATTAATACCTTTTTTCAAATCAGCCTGATTTTTAACTTGAAAGTATTGGTAGCCATCTGTGCCTCTATCTAATTTGTATTCGCTGCCATAATCCTTCAGTCCTTTCCAAGCGGCCTGATTAAAAGATTGGTCATCGATTTTACCATCTGTAACTAAAGCGACAGATTTTGAAGCATTGTCATCCGTATTGTTTGAAGTAGAGCACGCAGAGAGGGTGCCCATTGCTAATAGAACTACTAAAAATAATTTTTTGAAATGCATATAAATTCCTTTTCTTAATCTGTACTTATTGTACAAGAACCAAGGTATTTTTACTGAAAAAATTATTCATCTATGATTTAATTTAATGTTGTCGAAACAAAATGAATTGGAGAAATTGAATGAGACGAGAAGAAACGAAGAGAATGGCAATTACTGCCGTATTTGCTGCGCTATTGATTATTCAAACCTTTGTGCCTAATATTGGCTACATTAGAGTTATTCCAGCTCTTCCTGCCATCACTACTATTCCATTAACAATCGCAGTTTATGGCACATTAATGGGACCGAAGGCTGGTTTTATCTTTGGTCTCTTCTGGGGAATTACCAGATTGATTATAGCGTACACTCAACCAGGGGATATGGTTAGTTTAATGCTATTTCAAAATCCGGTAATTTCGCTTGTGCCAAGTATTTTAGCTGGCTATTTTCCGGGACTTATTGGCAAATACTTTGATCAATCAAGATATGATAAAGTAAGCTATATCGTGAGTGGTGCCGCCACTTCTTTGACTAATACGGTTATGGTGATCGTGTTAACTAGTCTATTTTTTATGCATGATCCAGCAAGTTTGGTGCAACATTTGGGCAATTATAATTCAAGTTCACCACTGATCTTGATTTTGATTTCGGCCCTTGGCTTAAACGGATTGCTTGAGGCGGTTTTTACAGCAATCGTTACACCAATTATCGTAACGCCACTTAAAATAGTGTTGAAAAAGCATTAATTTATCCATGAAAAAACGCATTACCAATGTAATGCGTTTTTTTGTTACTCACTTCTAAGTGCAATTGCGGCATCTTTCTTAGCTGCCATTCTTGCAGGGATGTGACCACCTAGCAAAGTAAGTACCGTTGAAACGATGATTAAAATAATTGCTGCCTTTGGATCAAGCTGCGCTACGTTCGCCAAATCCGTGATGTTGTAAATTACGGTATTGATTGGGAAAGTAAGCAGGTAGGCGATGAAGATACCGAGTACACCAGAGAAGACACCCAAGATAAAGGTTTCTGCATCAAACACACGTGTAATATCTTTCTTACGAGCACCCAATGCCTTTAAGACACCAATTTCCTTCGTTCTTTCAAGAACTGAAGTGTAAGTCAAAATACCGATCATGATCATTGAGGTGATCAATGAAATAGCGGCAAAGGCAACCAAGATAGTGGTGATACCGTTAAGCAAGCCACCAGTCATCGTGGTAACGGCGTTAGACATATCGGTATAAACGATCTTGTCGGCCTTCTTTTTACCCTTGTTCCACTTGTCTAAGTAATCGAGCACCTTGTCCTTATCATCGAAGTTGTTAGGGTAGATCATGATGCCAGTAGGGATGCTAGAACCACCTAAGGTTTGCATCGTCATTTTCTTTTCGTTAGCGTTCAATTTTTGATTAGTCAAAACGCTACGGTTAGTCTTCTTTTGCGCCTTAACAACGTCAGAATTTTTGTTGTCGTTGATCACTTCTTGAGAAAGTTTATCGCTGTAAGCAATGCCAGTTGAGAGAAGGGCCATTGAATCTTCATTCTTAGGTCTAATTACACCAACGAGTATCAACTTGGTCTTGGCGTTGTTGTACATTGAGCTAGTAACTTTCTTAGGAATAAACATGCCATTAGGCAATTCTTGGTAGTAATCGTTGTTAGCAACTACGTTAAATGTTTTACCAACAAGTTTATTAAATTTAATTTGATCATTTTCAGACACATCAAAACCTAAATTCTTTAAGGAATTTAGGTTAACAGTGTTTTTATTATCAGTTACTAAAATTAAATCAGTTGCCTTGGTAGGCCAGGTGCCCGATAAAATTTGGTAGTTTTGCTTTAAGAATGAACCCTTATTTTTATTCAAAGTTGTTGGGAAAACTGAAGAGCCGATACCCATTGAACTCATGGCTTGTGCACGTGCTTGTACAACGGATGAACCTTGATCAGGATCAGAATTTGAAAATTGTACTCGTTCAGGCTCGCCTTTTACCTTAGATAAAAGGTTTAAAGTAACGCCACGTTGGTAAGAAATATTGTTGGCGTAACTAGGATTGATCTTCTTAACGTAGTTAACATACTTTTGGGTAATCTTGTTAGTATGTTGAGCCTGTTCGCTTTGATCTTTTTTAGCCGTTACATAACCGCGATTTTTGACGTTTTTATTCGACTCGTTACGCTCGTTCATCGAGTTCATATCGGTGGCTGTTTGGCTAATTGAGATCGGATATTTAGCTAAAGCCTTGCTCATCGTAGTGTTGATTTGCTTTTGAAAACCATTGGAGATGGCTAAAACAACCGCGATGGAAATGATCCCGATACTGGAAGCAAAAGCAGTTAAAATTGTCCGACCTTTCTTAGTCATGATGTTGGTAAAACTAAGTTTGATCGCATTCCAATAGGACATTTTGGTCCGCTTTAAATTGAATTTGTCCTCTTCTTCCTTAGGATCAAATGGCTTAGAATCGTGTCGGATCTTACCATCTTGGAAATTAACAATTCTAGTAGCGTATTTTTCAGCTAGTTCAGGATTGTGAGTAACCATAACGACTAAACGATCCTTGGAGATCTTTTTAATCAATTCCATGATTTGAACGGAGGTCTCAGTATCAAGAGCCCCAGTTGGTTCGTCACAGAGTAAAATATCAGGATCGTTGGCAATCGCACGAGCAATGGCTACACGTTGCATTTGACCACCAGATAATTGGTTAGGGCGCTTATTTATGTGTTCTTTTAAACCGACTTCGGTCAAAGCCTTAATCGCCTTATCGTGGCGCTCTTTACTTGGAACACCAGAAAGATTCATCCCTAATTCGACATTAGCGATGATTGAAAGGTGAGGGATCAGATTGTAGTTTTGAAAAATAAAACCAACGGTGTTGTTACGGTAAGCGTCCCAGTCAGTTTCTTTAAAGTTTTTGGTTGATTTACCGTTGATGATCAAATCACCTTTATCATAGCGATCTAAACCACCAATAACGTTCAGCATTGTCGTTTTACCAGAACCACTTGGCCCTAAAATAGCCACGAATTCTTGGTCACGGAAAGAAATAGTAACGTCATGCAAAGCGTGAGTAACGGTGTCGCCCACATGGTATGACTTAAAAATGTGTTTTAGTTGTAGCATTTCTTATCTTCTTTCTAATGAGATTAGACAACGTTAAATTTAACGATGCCTGCTGCAGCCAAAATAGCTTGCAGAATAAAGAATAAAATTATTACTCCCATGATAACGAAATGGCGGCGTTTATGCATGACAAATACACCGGCAAATTCACGAATAATTGCATTTGGTAGGTAGTATAAACGGGTGAAAGCACCAACGCCGTTGGCTTTTAGACCTACTTCTTTAGCTAAAAGAGCGGCTCTAAAAATGTGGTAGTTGTTACTAAAGAAGGTAGCTCTGAATTTATCACTGTCAAAGTCTTGGGTGGCGATTCGCTTTGAAAAAAGCATATTTTGGTAAGTATTCTTAGATTGATCTTCAATTAAAATTTGATCAGTTGGAACACCGCGATGCTGTGCAAAGCGCGCCATAGCTAAAGCTTCGGGTATCTTTTCATCAGGTCCTTGTCCACCAGACATGATAATAATGGGGCGCTTTCTGCCTTTTTGATATTGGCGGTTAGAAAATTGAATCGCACGGTTGATTCTAGCGGCTAATAATTTGGAAACCTGATCACCATTGAGTAAACCTGCACCAAGAACGATTAAATAATCTTGCTTATAGTGGCGAGGGTAGATTTGATATAGTAGTAAGTTTACCAAGAAGTTATATAAAACTAAGCCAAGGTAGAGGGCAATTGCTGGAATTGATGCAAGCAGTGCACTTAACCAGTGTGGTAAATATCTTCCGGGACCGACTAGAACTAAAATACTGAAAATAAGAGCGATGAAGCCAACAATTAAAGTTAATAAGTTAGGCAAAGTGTGGCTTTCATATTTCCAGACGAAGTAGGCGTTCCAGAACAAAAAGATCCAGGCAAAGATTAAAAGAGCGGTGATGCCAAAAAGTGCGACTAGGAAAAGAAGATCGTAGGCTCGCTGCAATCCGTGGCTGGTACTTTTGTGGATCATGACTGTTGTCCATGACAGTAGTGACACTAAAAAGATGGTGAAAAAGACACCGTTGATTAAACGGCGCGGCTCAATTAGCCAAGAAATTAGGAAGACAAAGAAGATCACCAGCATAAAAACTGAGATGTAGAAAAATTCACCACGTCTTCCTAGAAAAGCAACAATTTCGTTTAGCACAGATACTCCTCCTTATGCTTTTTCGCTTATTAATATTATAATGAAAACATCGATTAAAAGAGGAAAGAATCAAGGTGTGAACGAGAAAAATGAAGAAAATAGGACATTACCTGGGAAATATTGCAGGGGCAATTTTAGCTTTTGCCCTATATATGTTGCTTGAAATAGCTTATTTTGCACCAAAAAGAATAAATTTGGGCAAGGGCAATTTACGAGTATTTGCTACATCTTTGATGACTGTGGTGATTTTATTCGTGATCTTTTATTTATATCGTCAGCAGTTAAAGGAAGAAAATCAGTGGGGCTTTAATGAGAGTCCGCACTGGGATGCACGTAGGTTAGGGATTGCGGTAATCGGCTTTATCTTAATTATGATTGGATCTGTCGTGATGCTTAATTTAGTTGGCGGTGGTGTATCTGAAAACCAACAAAGCTTGAATAGATTGGAACAAGGCAATGCAGGACTATTTAAAATTTTGGTAGTCTTTATTGCACCGTTTTGTGAGGAAACGATTTTTAGAGGGATGTTCTTCAACATCTTCTTTACTAAACCAACAACGTTGAATAAATGGTTGGGCATCATCACAAGTGGCTTTTTATTCGGCTATATGCACGATCCGATGTTGAGCAAGTACATCTTGGTTTACTGGGTGTTAGGTATCGTCTTGGCCTGGGTATATACAACAACGAAGGACTTGCGTTACTCAATGCTGGTACACATGTGCTATAACGCGATGGGATTTATTTAAATTGAATGCAAATTAAAACGCCAGAAAATTTCTGACGTTTTTTTATTTAGTAGGACGAGCATAAGTGATACGTCCCTCTTTAAGAAGGCTTTGAAAAGATTGCGCAATTGTTGACCGATGGACCGAACCCATTGGATCGATTCCACCGATTTCGATAATTTGCGTTTTTCTGCCGTGATATGAACCATCAATAATTGCTGTGTGGCCATTTGGACCATAACCAGTTCCAACATTAACAATGACAATATCACCTGGTTTCACATTTTTAGCATGAATTTGTCTAAAGTATTGATGAGCATTTTTGGCATCATTTTCCATTTCAGGAGTAGAAAAGGCTGTTTGTCCAACATTATAACCAGCCTGTTTCATCACTAGCCAAACCAGGCTTGAGCAATCAGCAAAACCATTTTTATTTCGATGTTGTAAACTGCCAAAGTCCATTCTTTGAGAGTCAGTACCATAATTGAAATATCCAACCAAACGGCGACTATGTTTGATAATTGTGTTTTGATAATGTGAGTCATCAGTGAATTGAGTAGGTATGTTCATTGCTCTGCCTCCTATAAAAAATACGCTAAATAGAACTAAGAGACTGATTAAGACGAGAATAATTTTCTTTAAAGTAGATTTATTTGCCGCGACAAACAACCTCTTGTGTTATTCTTTTTTGATTTGATTAATATTCTATAGCAAATTGCTTTTTTTAGTTTAATATTTTGACTTTTTCAAAGACATCTCTAAATGTATCTGCAGATTCAGTCATACCCATATTTTGAGCATTATTGATAAAACTTAGAATAGGATCTTCGTCCTTAGTTTTTAAATATTGCAGTGTCTTTTCTAAGAACGTCAAAGTTACTTTAAAGAATTCTAGAAATTGTGGTAGTTCCACACCTTGCAGTGCATCTAATAATTTATGTGCATGAATTATATCTTTGCGAAAAATTAGCGATATCGTTGCATCGGATAACACGCCCATCATAGAAATTAAACCGATGGAACTAGTATTTTTCTGAATTAAATCTTGGTTGTTTAAAACGTTCATTGCAATAGCATAGACTTTGTCAGTTTTGATCATGAAAACGCAGTTACCGAAGAAGCCTAAATTATAGGTGCTCCACAAGGTGATCTTGGATAAATAAGTGTAAAGGTGCATTTGATCAGAAAATGGTAAGAGGTTTTCACCCTTGATTAGTAAATATTGATTACAAAGTATCACAGCAAGATAAAGATCATGTGCGTTTCGTTTAGCATGGTACTTATCTAATTGTACGTGGATAAGTTTCTTTATTGCACTAGCATCTTCTTCTTCAATTGCTTTCAGTATTTCTGTTGGAAGATCATTTTCTTGCACAATATCTGCATAACCAATAAATTCGGTAGGGCTAATGTGAATCCGGCTTAAAAGAGCCAGTACTTTGTTGAACTCTAGCGTAATTTTACCGTTCTCCCAGCGAGATAAATTCGAAGTAGCACAAATACCTTTGGCTGCTTGTGCTAAGGTAATAGATTGTTCTTTTCGTAATTCTTTGTATTTTTCACCAATTGCCATTTTACTGTCCTCCATATCAATATTGCATATATGCAATTTATCATTTCTGAATAAAAAATGCATGTAATAATATCCCCAATAACAAACAGGGGAGTTGAATTTCATGTTTTACAAATACTCAAATCATTTTAAATTTATCGCAATGATCATAACAGGCTTTATTGCAAGTTGCTCCACTATCGTATTAGCATATATGGTGCAAACATTGACTAATATCGCAACACAAAAGAAGTGGGATCAAGTAGGTAGCTTTTTAATTATCGTAATTATTGGATTTTTGATTACTTTTATGGCGAGTTTGATTTTCAATCGATTAAAAACTGCTGCAATTCAAGAAGCCAATATATATTTGAGAACAAATATTTTTAAAGGGATGCTCAATACCGATAGGGATGAAAATTCCGATGCTCTCGGCTTTTTAACCAATGATTTTAAGTTGCTTGAAACTAATCGCTTTGATGCACAAATTGAAATTATTATGCAGGCTTGTACATTGGTGTTGGCCCTTGGCTATGCATTACTAGTTAATTGGCTGGTTACTATCTTGTTTTTAGTTGGTTCATTCGTGCCAATGCTCATTTCTAATTTCTTCCAAAAATCAATTCAAAATGCCTCAGAAAATTGGACTAAAGCCAATGGTCAGTATGTAAATCAAACTAAGAATTTTTTAGCCGGTAGCGAAACTTTGAGTTTATACAATGGGCGAGAAAATGCAGCGAAGAAAAACCAAGTAAAAGTATTCAATCTTGAGGCTGCATTAAGAAAAATGAATCTATTGAATTTAGATACTGGTTCTTGGATTAGTCTGATCGGTAATCTTGTTACATTCTTAGTTCCGTTTTTAACAGGTGTCTACATGGTAATCCATGGCATGACAACATTAGGTTCGTTGTTTGCTATTGTGCAGTTGGCTAACTCTTTTGTAAATCCAATCTTAACTATCTTGAATGATCGTAATGAATTATCAACTACTAAAAAGATCGTTGAAAAGACAAATAAGTATTTAGCTTTGGCCAAAGGTGAAAAAGCCGATAACAATAAAGTGGCCTTTAAGGATCTTGTTTTAACAGACGTTTCACTTAATAGAAAAGGCCAACAGTTAATCCGAAATCTTGATTTAACAATTAAAAGAAAAACTAAGCAGGCAATTATTGGTCCATCAGGGACAGGTAAATCAACGTTGCTGCAGTTCTTGATGAAAGGTAAATATGGTGAAGCAAAAGAAATTTTGTTAAACGGGAAAATTGAAAAAGCAGGTAACTTTGAAAATATTTTTGCTTATGCAAGTCAGGCACCAGTTATTTTCGCGGATACTTTATGGTTCAATCTGACTTTAGGTAAAGATATTCCCCAGGAAATAGTTGAGCAAGTTTGTTCTAAGCTTCAACTTACTAATGTAATTAAAGAAAAAGGTTTTGATTATTCCTTGGGTGATAACGCAGATCAATTATCAGGCGGTCAGCTTGCAAGAATTGAGTTGGCTAGAGCGATTTTATCAAGACGCCCTGTGCTTTTACTTGATGAAATTAATGCCTCTCTTGATAAAAAGACATCAGATAAGATTCATCAATATTTATTAAATTCTGATTTAACCTTTGTAGAAGTGACCCACCATTATGAAGCAAATGAGTTAGGAAACTATGATAACGTAATTGACTTGAAAGAATATATGGAGTGATGAGAAAAATGTTGATATTAATATTTATAGTTGTAATTGCCATTGGAGGAGTTTATTTCTTGTACAATTCAAATGATATAAAGACAGTTAATAAAAACTTTTCGGTAGAATCCTTTGAACAAATAAAAGTTGATAACTCGATCGACAACATTAGATTAGTGACTGGTGATCGCTATAGTGTAAGTTACACAGGACAAGAAAAATTAGAGCCATCTGTAAAGGTGAAAAATGGTATTTTGACTATTGATTCGCCAGAAAGGTCTATAACAATTAATGGCAGCATTTTTAATGTGAAAAAGTTAAAACAAGAATTGATTATTGAAATGCCCAAACAAGAATTAAAGTATCTTTCAATTGATACATCGAATGGCAATATCTCGGCCGATCATCTGGAAGTTCAAAAGGGAAAGATTGATACATCGAACGGTAGTATTAATATTAAAAATCTAGTGATGAAAAATGAGTTCGAAATCGACACTTCTAACGGCACGGTAAAAGTAGGAAAGACTAATGCAGCAGGGTATGATTTGTCTACTTCAAATGGTCATATTACTGTTGAAAGGAAAAATAAATCTGATGAGTTTGAGAAGAATACTAGTGCTGAAAATGTGCTAAGTATCGATACTTCAAACGGTAATATTTACGTTAATTGATTGTATACAAATCGTGTAGTGGATATAATGAGTATGAAAAAAGAGGCCGACTAAGTCGAACCTCTTTAGTGTAGAATCGCATTAGCGACGACTATTTAAAAATATTTTTTAGGTATTAATAAATAACTGCCAGCTTTGCAGAGCTAAAGCAGCTATTTTTTTCGCTGATCATGAATTTTGATCAGCTCGACAACCAATGTGATCAGTAAAACGACAAATTAGCCGAAACTGATCATTAGTTGCAACGCATCTGAGACAGACACGATGGCGTCCCCTTTCTAACAGGATTGTGGTAGAGTCAAAAAATCCTCATAAGCACCATCTCTTTGGGATAGCCGCCGCTTCAACTTTTTTACACATAAAATTTATACTGATTCGTATTTGCGTCTACAAGCGAACACGAAAAAAGCCTAGCATCCGCTAGGCTTTTAATCTACATAAATTCAGTATCTTGCTTACTCTTTTTGATAAAGTGATTCAAGATAAATGGTGAAATTACGGTCGTTACAATGATTACCAAAATTAAGCTAGAGTAAATATCTTCAGGGAATAGGTGATGCGTAATCCCGATCTGCGCCACGATCAACGCAACTTCACCACGTG
This sequence comes from Lactobacillus sp. N54.MGS-719, assembly GCF_000980505.1. Lineage (NCBI taxonomy): Bacteria > Bacillati > Bacillota > Bacilli > Lactobacillales > Lactobacillaceae > Lactobacillus > Lactobacillus sp. N54.MGS-719. Next base: position 5,773 of record NZ_LARO01000007.1, on the reverse strand, counting down.
ACACCATTCCGGCACCTACGATATTGCCTTCATTCTTACTGAAACCGAATACTTCACTAGAGTATTTACCAGCCCAGAACTTGGATAAAACGGCCAAAACGGTCATCGCAATGATGAACCAGATGTCTTTGAAGAAGCTGGCAAAGGTCATTGAAAGGCCGATATCAGCGAAGAAAACAGGGATGAAGATTGAATAACCGATTGCTGAAACAGAAGACTGAACTTCTTTATGTTGCGGTGTTTGACGAATTGCCAAACCACCGAAGAATGCACCTACAACGGCGGATAAACCAACAAAGTCTGCAGCCCATGCCATTGTCAATGCTAAAACCAATGAACCGATGACTACAGAGTAATCAACAGAAATCTTTTCTGAGACCTTCATGAAGTATGGCGCAATAAACTTAAAGATCACCCAAACAACGACGAAGTAGACAATTTCGATCAAGATGTTAAGGAAGAAATTGTTAGTTAAGCCGCTTTTACCACCTTCATGGCTGAAGGTGGTGAAGAGACTTAAAACTACTACGGCTAGGATATCATCAACCACAGCGGCCCCTAAAATGGCTGTACCAGCACGTGTATGAAGCTGGTTAGCTTCTTGCAAAACCACAACTGAGATAGAAACACTGGTTGCCGCAAAAACAATCCCGATAAAGAGTGCCTCAAGTGGCTTCATGCCGAAGAAGTAACTTGCTAGCCCCATGAAAACAACTGGCAAGATAACGCCAACGCCAGCTACCGTAAAACTCAACTTGAAGTATTTCTTTAACAAGTCCAAGTCACTTTCAAGACCGGCCAAAAACATTAATAGAATGACCCCAAATTCAGAGAATAAGCTGATTATGTCGTTGGGGTGAATCCAGTTTAAGATAGCTGGTCCTAATAAAATCCCTGAAAGCAATTGTCCAATAACTGCTGGCAAGTTAAAACGTGCAAATAATTGCCCGAGCAATACCGTCGTCAGTAGGATTAAAATTAATTCCCCTAAGAAATGCATATCGTCCTCTTTTCCTTATAAAAGCAAAAAACTTTCAAGCGCTTCTTGACCCAAAGAAGCAAATCTTGAAAGTTTTTATTTTGTGTAAAAACCCAACCACTAAATAAATATTCAGTTGAGTTTAATCTTAATATTTTTTTTAGTCCGATGCAAATTACTCTTCAAGTCCGAATTGCTTTTTGCTTGGAGTAGTCTTAGCAAGAAGTCCCAAACTGATAGTGATCATGTCGACAACTTCCTGCAAAATAGCACCCCAGAATGCTGGGATAACACCAGTAAAGGCAATTAATTCAATGATGATTACGACACCAATCGCAGTCAAAACGTCGACATTAGCAACCTTCATAGTGTGCTTAGAAATAGCAACGGCATCGTTGATCTTAGACAAATCATTAACCATGATAACCGCATCAGCACTTTCACTGGCAGCAGTAGCACCTTTAGCACCCATAGCGATACCAACATCAGCGGCGGTCAAACTTGGTGCGTCATTAACACCGTCACCAGTCATAACGACAGGACGCAAGTTCTTAGGTACTCCCTTGATAGCCTTAATCTTTTCAGATGGTAAAAGATCAGCACGGATATCAGTAATTCCGGCCTTGTTACCAACCCTTTCGGCAACTGCCTTGTGGTCACCAGTAAGCATCATGATATCTTGAGCACCTTGACGCTTCAACTTAGCGATTGTGTCAGGTGTTTCTGGACGCATTTCGTCCATCAAAGTAATGTAACCAGCAAATTGATTATCGATTGAGACAAAGACAGCAGTGGAGTTAACATCGATCTTTTCATGATCAGGTGCAACGAACTTTAATTTACCAACCTTAACGTGCTTGCCGTCGACGTTACCTTCAACACCTTGAGCAGTAGTTTCCTTTAAGTCGGTTACTGGCTTAATCAAATCTTTGTTAGTAGCCTTTACAAGTGAACCAGCAATAACGTGACTTGATTGTTGTTCAACACTAGCAGCTAAGCCTTGCAATTCATCCTTGCTTACAGATTCTTCTGCAGGGACAACTTGGTCAACTACCAATTGGTTTTCAGTTAAAGTACCAGTCTTATCAAAAGCAAAAGTCTTAGCACGAGCTAATTTTTCAAGAGTTGGACCAGACTTCACAATAATATGGTGAGCTGACATTGAACTCATACCACTGACCAAAGCAACGGGAGCTGCGATCAAAAGTGGACATGGTGAAGCGACAACCATAACTTCGGCGAATCTAGTAGCATCCCCCGAAACAGCCCATGCAACGCCACCAATAATCAATGAAATGATAGTGAATGGAACGGCGTAACGGTCGGCCATCTTAACGAACTTAGCAGGTTGTGCTTGTGATGACTTAACCAAAGCAACGATTGACTGATATTCAGAATCTTTAGCTTCTTTGGTAACCTTCATCTGTACTGCGACGTCACCGTTGACGGAACCTGACATCAAGTTGTCGCCTGGTTTCTTAGTTACAGGAACGGATTCACCAGTCAATGAAGATTGGTCAAAACTAGAAGTACCCTTGATGATTTCACCGTCAACAGGAACTTGTTGACCTGGCTTGATCAAAACGATGTCGCCAATGTGCAATTCATTAACCTTGACTTCAGTAATTTGACCGTTAACCAGCTTGTTGGCAATACGTGGTGTATTGTTCAAAAGAGAACGGAGTTCCTTGCTGGCTTGTCCAGTAGCGTAGTCTTCCAGTGTTTCACCACCAGTGGACATTACCAAAATCATCCATTCAGCCCAGTAGTTGTTGATCAAAATAGTAGAAACAATCGCAATAACTGCTAGGATATCAACACCGTAGCGTCCAGATTTCCAATCTTCAAATATTTCCATTAACAAGAGAACGGAAATCCAAATACCAAGAATGTCGATAATAATTGCTTGTGGGTTCATCTGCAATTTAAGGAGTGGCGTAGTAAACAATGTAGAAGCATGTATTCCAAACTCAAAAAACAGACTTATTACCCCGGCAATTAAAACGACAATAAACTTCCAATGACGTTTCATGATTAAACCTCCAAAAAGTCAGCAGTATTACTTTACTTACACCATTCTAACATTCTTTCTAGGTATAAGAGATATAAACGGTTTATTATAATTTATTAATTAAAAAAGCGGCTTGAATAAAGGTCTCAAGCCGCTTGGGGGTTATTTAATTTTTTCAGATTTATAGTGCTTATCATATGTGTGAACGACATAGTTGAAGGCCTTGATCCATTCACGTCTGGTGAGAAGACCTTGAAAGACGCCGCGATCATCTACGACGGGCAGGAAGGCATTGTTAATCAGTAAATGCAGCTGCGTTTCAAGCGTAGTTTCAACAAAATTTATTTTATCGAAATCCGTTTGCATTACGTCTTTAACTTTTAAAGTATCAAGTGGCGCGGTAGAAATTGCGTCATTGGTTAGCATTTTATCCGTAATCATGGCCAAGCTGAGTAAACCAACTACTCTTTTATCTTTATCTAAAACTGGAATTTTGGAATATTTAACTTTAGTCAGAATTAAAAATGCGTGATAGAGTGGGTTGTCTTCTTGAACAAAGGCAATACGACTAGCGGGAATTAAGAATGATCCCGATTTTTCTTCAATTAAATGTTGGATCGATGGTGAAAACATGATACGCCTCTTTTCTAACTAAAATTATACTAGAAAAAAGGAAAAGGCCCGCAAAATTTTGCGGACCTTATTAGTTTCATCTACTTTGGAGGAGTAAGAATGAATGAAATAAAAAAAGTGGGAGTATCGTAGCAAGTTTCTACCGCCTTGCTACGATTTATATAGTACAGAGTAAATGTGAATTAAAAATGTTCAAATTATTATGAAAAGGTAAAGATTTGTTTGAGAACTAGTTAAGAAGAAAATTTGGGCATAAGAAAAGCCCACGCAACGCACGTGAGCCGAAAGGGATAGATATGAAATTGACTAATTGGAGTAAGTCAATTCTTTTTATTTTCATTATTTACTTGGAGGAGTATGAATGAAAAACAAAAAAGTTGAGTTGTAATGGGAAGATGTTTTCTTCCTCACTACGTTAAGTAGTATAACCTGAAATTGTGAAAAAAGTGTGACGAAATGCACTTTATTTTCAAAAAAGGCTATATTTTTGCTAAAAAGCCCGAGTTTATGCACTTATAAAGAAAAATAAATTTTTTTGGTTATAATGTAAGACATGATAAAAACGGAAAATAGAAGGGTGTAGTTTTTTTGAAAAGAATAGGCAGATTTATTCTGCATCTGTTTTTAGTACTCCTTTTATTAGCTGGAGTGGGAGCAGGTGGATATTTCGGTTATCAATGGTGGCAAAAACAGCAAATGCTGCGAGATAGGCCCAAGGTAGTCAAAGCAAAGGATGGTACTAATACAAGTGCTGCTTGGCACAATTTTTCTAGTTATCAAAGATCCTTGCGTCAAAATTATTCTTTCATTAATAAGGTTTCAAACTATGTTCCACCAAGAACGTGGGATGGTAAGGACTTTGTCATTCCGGGCTTAGTTTCGACTAAGAGCTATGATTTTGCCACGAAAAAATACAATACGGCAACCGCAATGACGCCGCAGGGGATTACTGTAGCTGGTAAATATATTTTGCTCACGGCATATGATGGCGAACACCGGCATGCTTCAGTCGTTTATGTGCTGGACAAAAAGACGGGAAAATACATTAAGACGATCCAGGTTCATGGCCGTCCTCACTTAGGCGGGATTGCTTATGATCCAGTTGCCAAAAATATTTGGGTAACCGGTAAAATGGGTAAGTCCTCAGCTCTTGCTTCATTTACATTAAAAGAAATGAAGGACTATAAAGATGGCAGTCGCATCCCGATCAAGTACAATCACCAGATTGCGATTCCTGCCGTTGAAAAAGCCTCTACTGTTACTTACTACGATGGTCAACTGTTCGTCGGCTTCTTTAACATGTATGGCCGGGGGAAAGTTGCCGCATATTCAATTGCCCGTAGCGGTAAAAACAAGGGCTCCATTACTAATAATGAAGTGAAATCCGTTACTGGTACTTTGCAGTGGTCAGATCCTACCGGTGAAACATCAATGGATAAGCAGATTCAGGGGATTGCGATTTATCAAGATAAAATCTTCTTGAGTCAGTCATACGGCAGCGGCAATTCTAAACTGTATGTGTTCCCAACTTCGGCATTGAACGCGCTTGACGAAAAGAATGCGGAGCTAGTTGTCGATATGCCGCCATATTTGGAACAAATTACTGCTTACAAGGGGCAGCTGCTTTGTGTATTTGAATCAGCTTCAAGTATTTATGCTAGACCAGACATCACGGTAATGGATAGAATACTATCGATGAATATCAATGCCTTGTTTGGCAGCTAGTTTGGAAAGGAAAAACAAATGAATGTAGATTATCGAAGAAGAGAGATCTTTCTTTTGCGTTTTTCTGGTTGGTTCTGCTTATTCCCAGCGTCAGTTTATCTCTACCTTTATCAAATGACTCATATGATATTTTGCCTTGGCGAATTAGTTATTATTGTGCTTTTTGCTATATATTTGCTGACTACCGCCAAGAGCGAGCGCTGGACTAAACCGCAAAATGTGATGCGACTATCGATTTTTGCCTTAATCTTTGTGGCAATCGTAATTTTCATCCCATTATATTTTGCATATCGCAACTGTAAGAAATTACAATAAAGAAACCGTTTTTTTCTACTCTAAGTCAAGTGTTATCAACGATTTTAAGCAATTTTATTTTGAAATACAGGCCTAATCGGGAAATGGCTCCCGGAGAATCGAGTTAAATA
>NZ_LARO01000135.1:0-787 GCF_000980505.1 Lactobacillus sp. N54.MGS-719 | reverse complement strand
AATGATCTTATATATTTTTATATTGGATATTGGCCGATTGTAAAATTAAATTGAACACTTTGTAAAAAATAAAAGCCCATCTGGGCCTGTTTGATAGAACGTTAATAACCACAAAAACTTCTATTGGAGGTCACAAATGGACTCTTTATGTTTTACCATGAATCAGCGCATTAAAGGCAAACACTTATCATTCGAAGAGCGGGTTATTATCCAAACTCGTATTAAAGACGGCTTCTCTCTTAGAGCTATTGCACGTGAACTTGGTTGTTTCCCGTCTACCATCAGCTATGAAGTCAAACGCGGTACTGTTTCTCTTTATCATGGCAAACAGAGCCGGTACAAGGCTGATCACGGTCAAAGCGTTTATCAGGCTAATCGATACCATTGTGGCCGCAAATCAGACTTCTTGAAAAAATCTGATTTTATCGAATATGTTAACAAGCATTTCTCTGAAGACGACTGGTCGCTTGATGTATGTGCCAATCGCAGTTTGGCTATAGGAGAATTTTCTAGTAATCAAACGGTTTGTACTAGAACCCTGTATAACTATGTCGATCAAGGATTAATGGATAGCAGAAACTGTGATTTGCCCGAAAAGTTAAAACGCAACACTAAAATTCATCGCATCCGCAAAAATAAGAGAAAGCTTGGCCGAAGCATTGAAGAATGTCCACAAGAGATCAACGATCGATAAGACCGCTGCCAGTGTCATGCATGCTTTTAGAACGCTTCAAAAACAATACAGCGAGCACTGGAACGACATCTTCAAGACATCATTAACATTGAA
>NZ_LARO01000071.1:0-4082 GCF_000980505.1 Lactobacillus sp. N54.MGS-719 | reverse complement strand
GTTTGATCATATTCTTGCGCAGCTTGTCTTTAGCGACGTTATCAGAAACGACGATAATACGGTTGGGATTGGTTGCCTTGGTCCAGCCGGTTGCCACCTGACCATGCAAAAGTCGCGAATCAACCCGTGCCAGAACGTATTTGATCTTACCATCGCCGATAACGGTACCTTCTGGAATGGCTCCCTTGACGGCTGGCTTGGCACTGGCTGGTGCACCTGGCGCCTTGGTCTTTGGCATCAGTTCTTCTGGCAGAGTCTTGATGCCATCCTTAGCCGTTTCAACGATATGTGTAGCAATTTCTCGGGCTGAGTTCATGGTCATTCGTGAGGCCAATGCTTCAATCACCATCGGCAGGTTCATCCCCGTTACGATTGCCCAGGTATTCTGATGCTTTTCAAACAGACTCGAGGCTTGATTAAATGGCGTACCACCCCACAAGTCAACTAAAAATAAAACCTGCTCTTGATCTGAAAAGTCCTTAATGGCATTTTCAAGCTTGGCATGAATATCATCCGGTCCCTCATCCGGCTTCAAAATTACATGCGCCACATCCTGCTGCTGACCAAAGATCATTTCCGCCGATTGATTGATCCCGTCAGCAAAACCACCGTGACTTGTTAATACAATTCCTACCATATGAATCCCTCTATCACTATCAGATTATTCCAAATTGATCTACAGCTTTGACCACAGTTTATAAAAACAGCTGGTCATGAAGTAAATATTCATCACTTCCCTTTTAAAAATCCCACTTACCATTATTATGTAAGCGTGTTCTTATATAAATTACCATTTCGCATGCAATTTGACAATGTATCATTATACGTTCAATTGTGTTTAAGATTCTCTAAAGCCATGCAAAATAAGCGCTGATGAGCCCTATCATGTCGATCAAAAAATTTTTTCTGCAAGCGTTTGTCATGAATTGAAGCAACCGCTTGCAACTAATCCAGAATCGAATTTCAAATTTTTATTCATAAAATTATACAAAAAAAGACCATGTCCAATTTACTTGAACATGGTCTTTTTACAGAGGCGGTATGTGGGATTCGAACCCACGCATGTCGGACCCACAAACCGATGTGTTAACCAAACTTCACCAATACCGCCATAAGTGGAGGAGGGTGGATTCGAACCGCCGAACCCGAAGGAACGGTTTTACAGACCGTCGCGTTTAACCACTTCGCTACTCCTCCATAATAAATGGCGCGGGACGGAATCGAACCGCCGACACACGGAGCTTCAATCCGTTGCTCTACCAACTGAGCTACCGAGCCATTTACGGTCCGTACGAGACTCGAACTCGTGATCTCATCCGTGACAGGGATGCGTCCTAACCAAAACTAGACCAACGGACCAATATTGCGGGGGCTGGATTTGAACCAACGACCTCCGGGTTATGAGCCCGACGAGCTACCAGGCTGCTCTACCCCGCGATAATTAAAATAAAGTGACCCATGCGGGATTCGAACCCACGATACCAGCGTGAAAGGCTGGTGTCTTAACCGCTTGACTAATGGGTCATTAACTAAAAAGAAACTTTTGCAAGTTATGGGTCTAAGTGGACTCGAACCACCGACCTCACGCTTATCAGGCGTGCGCTCTAACCAACTGAGCTATAGACCCATTTATCGCGGCAGGGGGGATCGAACCCTCGACCTCCCGGGTATGAACCGGACGCTCTAGCCAGCTGAGCTACACCGCGATAATCTTAAATCGGGAAAACAGGATTCGAACCTGCGACCCCCTGGTCCCAAACCAGGTGCTCTACCAAGCTGAGCTATTTCCCGAAAAATGCACCCAGAAGGAGTCGAACCTTCAACCTTCTGATTCGTAGTCAGACACTCTATCCAATTGCGCTATGGGTGCATGATAAAAGCGGAAGACGGGATTCGAACCCGCGACCCCCACCATGGCAAGGTGATGTTCTACCACTGAACTACTTCCGCATGATTATTAAATTAATGAGCCGTGACGGGTTCGAACCGTCGACCCTCTGATTAAAAGTCAGATGCTCTACCGACTGAGCTAACGGCTCAAGTTGGGCTAGCTGGGTTCGAACCAGCGCATGACGGTACCAAAAACCGTTGCCTTACCACTTGGCTATAGCCCAATAATGGTAAATGGAGGATACAGGGCTCGAACCTGTGACCCTCTGCTTGTAAGGCAGATGCTCTCCCAACTGAGCTAATCCTCCAAAAAATAAAAGGGCTAACCAGAAGTCTTACCCTTTTAAAAATATTTGCATGGCAATGCCCTATCCTCGCAGGGAGCGATCCCCCAACTACTTTCGGCGCGTTGAAGCTTAACTTCTGTGTTCGGCATGGGAACAGGTGTATCCTTCAAGCCATCATCACCACACTAATCCTTTTCAGGATTGAGAGCTTGCACTCTCAAAACTAAACAATATCTATTCTTCTCACGTTCAATCGAAACACCTTTAAACTTGGTTAAGTCCTCGACCGATTAGTAATGGTCCGCTCCATGCCTCGCGGCACTTCCACTTCCATCCTATCTACCTCATCATCTCTGAGGGGTCTTACTTCCATAAGGAATGGGAAATCTCATCTTGAGGCGAGTTTCACGCTTAGATGCTTTCAGCGTTTATCTCATCCATACATAGCTACCCAGCGATGCTCCTGGCGGAACAACTGGTACACCAGCGGTATGTCCATCCCGGTCCTCTCGTACTAAGGACAGGTCCTCTCAAATTTCCTACGCCCGCGACGGATAGGGACCGAACTGTCTCACGACGTTCTGAACCCAGCTCGCGTACCGCTTTAATGGGCGAACAGCCCAACCCTTGGGACCGACTACAGCCCCAGGATGCGATGAGCCGACATCGAGGTGCCAAACCTCCCCGTCGATGTGGACTCTTGGGGGAGATAAGCCTGTTATCCCCAGGGTAGCTTTTATCCGTTGAGCGATGGCCCTTCCATGCGGAACCACCGGATCACTAAGCCCGACTTTCGTCCCTGCTCGACCTGTCTGTCTCGCAGTCAAGCTCGCTTGTGCCTTTACACTCTGCGAATGATTTCCAACCATTCTGAGCGAACCTTTGGGCGCCTCCGTTATCTTTTGGGAGGCGACCGCCCCAGTCAAACTGCCCACCTGACACTGTCTCCCACCACGATCAGTGGTGCGGGTTAGAGTGATCATAATGCAAGGGTAGTATCCCACCAACGCCTCTGCCAAAACTAGCGTCCTGGCTTCTATGGCTCCTACCTATCCTGTACAAGCAGTACAAGCACTCAATATCAAGCTACAGTAAAGCTCCATGGGGTCTTTCCGTCCTGTCGCGGGTAGCCTGCATCTTCACAGGCAATTCAATTTCACCGAGTCTCTCGTTGAGACAGTGCCCAGATCGTTACGCCTTTCGTGCGGGTCGGAACTTACCCGACAAGGAATTTCGCTACCTTAGGACCGTTATAGTTACGGCCGCCGTTTACTGGGGCTTCAATTCAGGGCTTCGCCGAAGCTAACTCTTCCTTTTAACCTTCCAGCACCGGGCAGGCGTCAGCCCCTATACTTCATCTTACGATTTTGCAGAGACCTGTGTTTTTGATAAACAGTCGCCTGGGCCTTTTCACTGCGGCTGATCTTGCGATCAGCACCCCTTCTCCCGAAGTTACGGGGTCATTTTGCCGAGTTCCTTAACGAGAGTTCGCTCGCTCACCTTAGGATACTCTCCTCGACTACCTGTGTCGGTTTGCGGTACGGGCAGTTGATTATTCGCTAGAAGCTTTTCTCGGCAGCGTGACATCAACGACTTCGCTACTATAATTTCGCTCCCCGTCACAGCTTGTCAACCCGCTGATAAGCATTTGACTCATCAACTGACTTGCTGCTTGGCCGGACACTTCCAATCGTCCGGATCGCTTAGCCTTCTGCGTCACTCCATCACTCAAGCACAATCAACTGGTACAGGAATATCAACCTGTTGTCCATCGTCTACGCCTCTCGGCCTCGACTTAGGTCCCGACTAACCCTGGGAGGACGAGCCTTCCCCAGGAAACCTTAGTCATTCGGTGGACAGGATTCTCACCTGTCTTTCGCTACTCATACCGGCATTCTCACTTCT
>NZ_LARO01000134.1:0-821 GCF_000980505.1 Lactobacillus sp. N54.MGS-719 | reverse complement strand
AATTGTTGATGACCAATTCGTACAAACTTTACCAAAGCGTTTGATCGCTTGGTCAGGTTTTGAAGCATTAGGCCACGCAATTGAAAGTTATGTTTCAACAATGGCTACTGACTTTACTCGTGGTTGGTCACTTGAAGCTATTAAAATCATTTTTGCCAACTTAAAGAACTCTTACGATGGTAATCTTGCTGCTCGTAAGCAAATGCACGATGCCGCTACTATTGCAGGTATGGCTTACTCAAACGCATTCCTTGGTTTGGAACACTCAATTGCTCATACTGTAGGTTCAACCTTTGATATTCCAAGTGGTGTAAGTGATGCTATTGCTTTACCACAAGTTATCCGCTTCAATTCTAAGCGTCCAGAAAAGCTGGCTATGTGGCCTCATTACTCTGTTTACCGTGCTGATACAGATTATGCAGATATTGCTAAGGCCATTGGCTTGACTGGTTCAAGCAAGGAAGAATTGATTGAAGGATTAGTTCAAAAGATTATCGATTTGGCTCAATCAGTTGGTATTAAGATGGCTTATAAGGACTATGGCGTTGACAAGGCTGAATTCGACAAGAAAGTTGACGAATTAGCTGTTGAAGCATACGGTGATCAAAACACTGTAACTAATCCATCAGCTCCACTTATTAGTGAAATTGCTCAATTGATGAAAGATTGCTACGAAGGCAAGGGTATTGTTAATAACAAATAAAGATTAACAGCATAAAAAATATTATACCAATTTTGTGAATTATTACTTGACCACTTTGGCTAAAAAGGCTATTATGACTACTGTAATCATAAAAACAAACTAGTCCATTAAGAAATAT
>NZ_LARO01000062.1:0-4828 GCF_000980505.1 Lactobacillus sp. N54.MGS-719 | reverse complement strand
TGAACAATAGGTACCAAAATATTGATAATCCAAATCAGGACAACAATTACGAATAAGAACAGAACAACAATTGTTAATACTCTCGGTACCCTCGCCTTTCTCTCCAGCCAATCAACCAAGGGATTCATAATATAGTACTGAATAACCGCCAATAATAGTGGTGGCAAAACTGCACTAAAGAAAACCCAAGCTGGATTTAAGACAAATGATATTTTATTGAAAACCCAGATAATTAAAAAGAACAATAAGATGTTGACTAAAACAATACTAAAACGATTATTTAAAAACCACTTTTTAAATACTGTTTCGCCCTTATGTTTTTGTTTATAATCCATCTACCTGTCCTAATTATTAAATGTGCTCGTAAACAATATCATCGTCTACCTTAAAGTTAGGCATTGGTTGAGCTACATCTGGATCAAAGTAAACAGCGTTAGCTAAAGGTGCCTTTGATACTGGACGGTTGAAGAATAAAGTAGCGTGCCCCAAGGCCTTCATGTTGCTTTCAACCATTGGACCTACATAGTTTGCTACATAAGTTTGACCGTCAACAGTAATGGTGTCGCCTTTCTTGAAGACAAAGCCACTAACTGGGGTGCTTTCGTCGAACTTTTGGATAACTGAAACATCTTCAAGTTCCTTGTTAGCACCTTCACCGAATAAAATTACCATGCCATCTTTGCTATCAACAGCTTTTTTACCAATTTTCTTAATAGTTGAAATCCATTTCATAATAATTATCTCCTTAAAAATAATTTTAGCATAAGAAAAGCCGCTTAAAAACTTAAGCAGCTTAAAAATCATTGATTATTTTAATTATTTTGCTTATGATACATTAACCATTTTCTTGCTTCATCAAGAAGTACTAATGGGATTGGCAATAAGAACAAGAATAGCCAATCTGAAGCGAATAATGGCGTAGTGTTAAATAATTGACGAATACCTGGAGTTACTGTCAAAACAAAGAACAAGCAGATTTCAAAGACAATACCGTACCAGATATTCTTGTTACTAAACAAGCCCTTCTTGAAAATAGAAGTCTTATTGGTACGACAGTTCAAAACGTTGGCAATCTGAGTAAAGACAATCGCACCCAAAACCATGGTAGTGGCACGCATGTAAACTGAACCACTTGCAGCTAAACCTTTAGCTGGCCAACCATTTTGCCAGTTAACAAAGAAGTATGCCCCACTTGAAATTAAACTAGATAACAAACCATACCAGCAGAAGGCTTTAATCATAACGCCTTTGTTTAACAAGTGCTCACTACGTTTACGTGGTGGCTGATTCATAATATCTGGATCAGCAGCTTCAGCACCCAATCCCAATGCAGGTAACATATCAGTACCTAAGTCAACGGTTAAAATTTGCATAACCGTCATTGGCAAAGGAATAAGACCAGCTGAGAACAAGAACAATACTGAAGGAATAGCTTCCGGAACGTTTGAAGTCAAAATGTAAGTTAAGAACTTACGAATGTTGCTGTAAACGGCACGTCCTTCTTCAATAGCAGCGACGATTGAGGCAAAGTTATCATCTGTCAAAATCATATTAGCTGCTTCCTTAGCAACATCTGTACCAGTTTGTCCCATTGCAATACCAATATCGGCTTGTTTTAAAGCTGGGGCATCATTAACACCGTCACCAGTTGAAGCAACAACTTCACCATTTGCTTGACAGTTCTTAACGATCCGATACTTTTGTTCAGGTGCAACACGAGCAAAGATTACTTCGCCCTTCAAGGCTTTACGTAATTCATCATCACTCATCTTTTCGAGTTCATTACCTGAAATTACGCGAGCTTTACCAGAGGTTAAACCAATTTGAACCGCAACTGATTTAGCAGTCAACTTAGAGTCACCAGTTACCATGATGATTCTAATTTTAGCTTGGTGGCAACGTTTAACGGCGTCGTAAATTTCTGGACGAGGTGGGTCACTCATTGTAGTCAAACCAACAAAGATTAAATGACTTTCTGCCTCATCAATTGGCATCTTGTTAATATCTACATCACGATCAATTACACGATAAGCTAATGCCATACTACGCAAGCCACGTGAAGCATATTCGGCATTTGCTTTTTTAGCACGAAGACGATCATCATCGGTCATTTCACGAACCTTACCATCAACCTGAATACGATCACATTGCTTAATCGTGTCACTAAATGACCCCTTAGTGAAAATAATGTATTGTGTATCATTCCAACGGTGAATCGTTGACATTCTCTTACGATCAGAATCAAATGGCAATTCACGCAAACGTGGGTATTTAACCAAAACTTTTTGCTTATCAAAGCCAGCCTTTTCAGCCATGATGATCAATGATGCTTCTGTTGGTGTACCCAAGATCTTAGGCTTACCGCCATCCTTAACTGGTTCAACAGACGTATTATTGTCCAAGGCAGCAATTTGAACTAACTTGTGCAAGTCTGGATTTTCTTCATACCACAATTGCTTTTTGTTTAATTCAATTTGACCATTGTTAACATAGCCGCTACCTGTTACTTGGTATTCATTGCTTGGAGTCCAAATATAGTGAATGGTCATTTGATTTTGAGTCAACGTACCAGTTTTATCTGAACAAATAACTGTCGTTTCACCCAAAGTTTCTACGGAATTTAATTCCTTAACCAAAGCATGTTTTTTGGCCATCCGTCTTACACCTTGAGCCAAACTCAAAGTTACCGTAGGAAGCAAACCTTCTGGAATGAAGGCAACGATCATACCCAATGCAAAGATAAAGGCTTTAGCAAAAGGATATTTAACAAAGAAAATTGCAGCGATTAAGAAGATGACACCAATCGTAATCGCAATAATTGAAATTTGTTTGGTCAAACGATTAAGTTCAGCTGTTAATGGACTGGACGTCGTCGTTTGCTTCTGTGTCAAACTAGCAATTCGACCAAATTCAGTATTCATACCAGTCGCAAAGGCAATTGCCCGTGCATTACCGGCACCAACGGTAGTACCTGAATAAACCAGGTTACTTTCTGCATAACTACCTTCACCAGGATCATATTTAGTTGTCTTAGATTCTGGTACTGATTCACCATTCAATGCACTTTGATCAACTTGCATTGAACTAGCTGAAATAATTCTGGCATCTGCTGGAATAGAATTACCTGCTTGTAGAACAAACACGTCTCCTGGAACCAGCTTTTTACTATCAATCTGCATTTTTTACCGCCACGGATTACATCAACGTACGTCGGCAACATATTATTCAGTGCATCTGTGGCTTTTTTAGCGGCACGTTCCTGCCAGAAACTAAACAAACCATTGATAATATTAACCAGCCAAATAGCAATTCCTAGTTCAACAGTACCTGAAACTATTGCAATGAATCCGGAAATCCAAAGCAAAATTGCCATTGTACTAATAAAGTTTTTAAAAAATGTTTTCCATTCAGATTCTGCAGCGACCTTTTTAATAGTATTTTCGCCATACTTATTCAGTCGCTTTTCAGCTTCTTCTGGCGTCAAGCCATCGGCAGAGGAATGTAGATTGTCAAAAACGTCTTTAATATCAGTTTGAGCATATAGTTCACGGATCTTTTTTTCGTCCATTCTACATACGCCTCCTTAAAAATTATTCGCTTATACTTATAGTTCTAACTGTATCACTTTTTATGCAAAATAGTCATAATCAGGCTCCCTTTTCCCATGGTATACTTGTTTTAGTTAATATTTTTTATATCTAAAATGGAGGCCACATATATGAAGGTTTTAATCGGCGGATATACTAAAAAAACTTCAAAAGGAATTTACGAATTACCGTTTACTGGTGAAAATAGCGATTCTCGTTTAGGCAAGGCTGAAAATATTGTCAGTGTTGGCGGCCCTACTTACTTCCAAAAAGATGGCGATTTAATTTTTGCAATTAACAATGCCGGCGATAAAGGTGGTATTAGTGTCTTTAAAGTAAACGAAAGTGGCTCAAACGAAGTTGATCGCTACTTAACACCTGGTTCTTCCCCAGCTTACGTAGGCATTAACCGCGATAAGAAATGGCTTTACACTGCTAACTACCACACCGCAGTCTTATCAGTATTTCGTTATAATGACAGCGGCAAGCTTGATTTAATCACTACCACAACTCACAAGCCAGAAAGCTTAGGTCCTCGTCCAGAACAAGCAGACGGTCCTCACCCACACTTCTTCGACGAAACTCCTGCTGGCAACTTAGTATGCTGCGATTTGGGTAACGATACTGTTGATTTTTATCGTCTTGAAGACAACGAATTAAAGCACCTAGCACAATACAAGAACGAAGCAGGTTTTGGTGATCGTCACATTGTCTTTTCTAAAGACGGCAACTACTTCTACGTTGTTGGTGAACTTTCCAGCAGGATTAACGTAGTCAAGTTCAATGAAGACACCTGGGACTTCGAAGATATTGCTACCTACAAGACTATTCCAGACGACTTCACTGAACACAACGGTGCTGCTGCCGTTTACATTAGCAACGATGGCAAATACATCTACGTTTCTAACCGTGGTCACAATTCGATCGCTGTCTTCAAAGTAAACGATGATCATACTTTAAGCTTAGTTCAACGCGTTTCTACTTTCGGTGACTTCCCACGTGACTTTAACTGGGATGAAAGTGAAAAATACCTTGTAGCCGCAAACCAAAATTCTGATAACGCAACTCTCTACTTGAGAAATACTGGTACTGGAACTTTAACACCTATTCAAAAAGATATCGAAGTGCCTGAAGGTACCCGTGTTTTATTCACTAAATAATTTTTTCAAGCTATGGCAAAAGCGTCATAGCTTTTTTATTGTCAAAAATTAAAGTAGAATAGAGTTAAAGACTATGTATAG
>NZ_LARO01000133.1:0-828 GCF_000980505.1 Lactobacillus sp. N54.MGS-719 | reverse complement strand
TCATGCTTTACCGGCGTGGTAACGTACCGGAGACGTCTCAACCTACTATAAGAATTGTTAGTTCGGTGAGCTGCTAAAAGTGTTATTCAATAATTCAGGGTCTACTGGCTTCGCACTAACGCCAATTCACTGGAAGAATGAATTACCTACTCTTCTTTTTCATAGCTTTTTAATTTCTTTATATGTATTTAACAGTATTTTGCTCAAAAAAGCAAGCAATATTTGCTTATTTGAGAATGAATCCGTTTTTAATGCAAAATTTTGCTGTTAATATTCGGAAAATGCTTTAAAATATTTAATGATGTATAGAAAAATAAAGGAGTTTGACATGGGAAAACTTGAAAAACCCGTTATTATCGGAATTGCTGGTGGTTCAGGAAGTGGCAAAACTACCATTGCCCACGAGATTGCAGACAACATTAATGATACCGACCATGACCGTATCATGATCATGACGCAGGATTCATACTACAAGGACAACACCGGCGTATCAATGGAAGAAAGAATGAAGATCAACTACGATCACCCTGACGCTTTTGATATGCCATTACTTGAGGCACAACTTAGTCAATTGATGCACAGAAAGCCAATTGAAATGCCAACTTATGATTTCACTGCTCACACAAGAAGCGATGAAACCATTCACGTTGAACCTGCCGACATTATTATTCTAGAAGGTATCTTGGTTTTATTTAACGAAGACATCCGTAACTTAATGGATATCAAGGTTTACGTTGATACTGATGACGACATTCGTTTTATCCGTCGTCTTGAACGTGACATGAAGGAACGTGGTCGTTCACTTGATTCAGTTATCAACCAATACTT
>NZ_LARO01000063.1:0-5259 GCF_000980505.1 Lactobacillus sp. N54.MGS-719 | reverse complement strand
TTAGCAAGACGGGTGTAAGTACCGTCCTTTTTTAATTCATCTAAAGCAGTATTGATGTGCTTCATCATTGCCGTTTGTCCTTTGTTGACGGCAATACCATATGGCTGGTTGGTGAAGGTGCCACCAGTTAGCTTGTAGCCAGGGTTATCGTGCAAGATGCCGGCTAAAATACCATTATCTGTAACTAAAGCATCCCCTTGGTCTGCCTTTAATGCGGCAAAGGCCTGACCATAATCGTCAAACTGCAAGATCTCTGCTTTCGGTGCAAATTTATGCACGGCATCAGCGGCTGTCGTTCCTTTAACGATGAGTACGCGTTTATTATTTAAGTCTTTGACGTTCTTTATTTTACTGTTTTTAGCAACCATAATTGATTGGCCAGCAGGAAAGTAGGGGTTGCTAAAGTCGACCTGCTTTTTACGTTCCGGCGTGATTGTCATAGCGGCAATGACTGCATCGATATTTTTATTTTTTAATAATTGAATCTTAGTGTTTGCGGTCGTTGTGACAAAGTTGGCCTTGGCATTTTTACCAAGCATCTTATGCGTTAAAGCTTCGGCTAAGTCGATTTCAAAACCACGAATTTTACTGTCTTTGACGCTCATTGAGCCAAACAGTGGCGTATCTGCTTTGACGCCCCAATTGATGGTCTTAGTTTGTCTAACCGTTTGATAAACACTCTCATTTTTCTTTTGGCCACATGCAGATAGTGTGATAGTAATTAAAGCAATTAAAAAAGTTAAGTAGAATTTTTTTCTATTCATATACCTCCACCTTGTCTGGATATTGATTTTTTAATTATAGCAGACGGTTCTTTTTTTTAAGGAAAGATATTTTCATTTTAAATTATTTCTTAAAATTTATTTGACAATAGTCCACACGTGTACTAATATATTTTAGTATATGCAGAGACTAAATATAGAGGTGAGAAAATGGATATTAGCGATACAGCGAAGTTAAATTTAGCAATTGTTCATGGCAGTCATGGTTATGACTATTGGGATCAAACCCATGGAATGACTAGTTACTTAAGTATGATTTTATATGAGTTAACCATTCGTAAGAAGTTAACTCAAAAGCAACTAGTTGATTTAACGGATTTGCCCAAACAGTCAATCAACAAGGGGATCAAGCAGTTAATTGAATCGGGCTATTTATCGATGACAGTTGACCCACAAGACAAGCGAGTTCGCTTTTGTGAATTAACACCAACTGGTGAAAAATTTGCTCATGAAAAATTGCATTCTTTATTTGAGATTGAAGATAAAACAGCTAAAAAATTAGGCAAAGAAAAAATGAAGCAACTCACTGCTTTAAATGAAGAATGGAGTAATACTTTTTGGCATTTCTTAACTGAAGAAAGGAGTAATTAATGCAGACTTTTAAAATCTTAATGCCGTACTTTAAACGCTATAAAAAAGATGTTTTTGCGGCTTTTGTAGCGATTATCGTATCAGCGTTTGCGACACTTTATCAACCACGTTTACTTGAAAATATTCAACGTGCAATCATGGCTGATCAAAGACAATCAGTCATTCGCTACGGGATTATCTTAATCGTTTTAGGAATTGTGGCAATTATTTCAGGTATTTTCAACGTTTACTACGCTGCCCGTATCGCCCAGGGTGTAACGAGTGACTTGCGTGAAGATACATATGCTAAGATTCAAAGCTTTTCTTTTGGTAATATCGAAAAGTTCTCAGCAGGGTCACTTACTACACGACTCATCAACGACATGAACCAGATCATGAACATGATTATGCAGCTTTTTATGCAGCTGCTTAGAATGCCGATTTTAATCGTCGGTTCCTTCATTTTCTGTATTGTCATCATTCCACGTTACTGGTGGGCAACAGTTGTGATGGTCGTCTTGATCATGGTTTTTGGTACTTACGTATTACGCCAAATGAATAGCTTGTTTGAAAAGTTCCAAAAGACCATGGATAAAATTTCTGGTCAAGCACAAGAAACTTTACAAGGTGTACGTGTAGTTAAGTCCTTTAACCAAGGTCCACAAGAAATTAAGAAGTTTGATCAGACCTCAGATAAGTTGAATGACTACAACATCGTAATTGGTTACTGGTTTTCTGCCATTATGCCAGCCTTCCAATTGATTGCTTACCTGGTAATTACTTTGGTTGTTTACTTAATTGGCCGCAGCATTACACAGCACCCAACCGATGTCGCCGTAGTTAGTCCTTTTGTTAACTATATTTTGACACTTCTTTGGACCATCATGATCGCCGGAATGACCATGATGCAATTTGCCAGAGGTAACATTTCTCTTGGCCGTATTAAAGAAGTGCTTGATACCGAACCAGACGTTAAGTTCGTTACTGAAGGTTCAACTCAACCTTTGAAGGGTAGCGTCGAATTTGATCACGTTTCCTTCACTTATCCTGATGGTGATGATGAAACCTTGAAGGATATTTCTTTCAAAATTAAGCCTGGTGAAATGGTGGGTATCGTTGGTGCGACCGGTTCAGGTAAGTCTACTTTGGCCCAATTGATCGCCCGACTTTACGATCCAACCAAGGGTGAAATCAAAATCGGTGGCGAAAACGTTAAAGATGTAACTGAAGACGCTTTGCGTAGCACCGTTTCATTCGTCTTGCAGCGTGCCGTTTTATTCTCAGGAACGATCGCTTCCAACTTGCGTCAAGGTAAATCACATGCACATTTACATGAATTGCAACGTGCTGCCAACATGGCGCAAGCTTCAGAATTTATTGAACGCTATAACGACTCATATGATCACGAAGTTGAAGAACGTTCTGCCAACTTCTCTGGTGGTCAAAAGCAAAGATTATCAATTGCTCGTGGTTTGATCGCTAAATCACCAATTTTGATTTTGGACGATTCAACTTCAGCCCTTGATGCCGAATCCGAAAAGAAGGTTCAACAAGCCTTAGAACATGACTTGCCAGATACAACGACCTTCATCATTGCGGAAAAGATCGTCTCAGTAGTTCATGCAGATACTATTTTAGTTTTGGATGATGGTAAGTTGGTTGCTCAAGGGACTCACGAAGAATTGCTTAAGACTTCACCTGTTTACCAAGAAATCTTCAAGACGCAAAAAGGCAAGAAAGGGGTGGAATAATGGGAGACACAAGAAAAGAAATCAAGTACTTTGTTAAATATTTAAAGCCCTACTGGAAAGGTATCACCATCGTTGTTGTTCTTTCCCTAGTTTCAAGTGGTGCACAAGTTATCGCGCCAACTTTCTTGGGTAGAGCCGTAACTGATTTGACCACATACTTATCCGATTTAAGAAAAGGTACTGCTAGTTTAAATACTTTCTATGGTGCATTATGGTCAATGCTGGCCTTTTACGTATTGAGTCAAGTTGCCATCTTTATTGCTTGGATGGTCATGTCCAAATTTAACGCGGACTCAACCAATGATATGCGTGAAAATCTTTTCGCTAAGTTCCAAAGAATGCTCGTGCGTTACTTTGATACGCACCAGGACGGTAAGCTGCTTTCACTCTTTACTTCTGACCTGGACAACATTTTCAACGCGATGAACAACGCGATTTTTGAAATTATTTCCCAGGGAATCATGTTCATTGGAACAATTGTGGTTATGTTTATGGTTAACGCTCAACTTGCTTGGACGACGATTGCGACCACGCCATTAATCTTGATCGTCAGTGTTTTAATTATGAAAAAAGCTCGTGTATATCTTGATAAACAACAAGATGAAATCGGGGACTTGAATGGTTACATCACTGAACAAATCAACGGTGAAAAGGTAATTATCACCAACAATTTGCGTAAAGAATCAATCGGCGGTTTTAAGACCTACAACAATCGCGTAAGAAACGCTATGTTCAAGGGACAATTCTACTCAGGTATCTTGTTCCCATTAATGAACGGTTTGAACTTGCTTAACTTGGCGATCGTTATTGCCATGGGTGCCTGGATGATTATTTCAGGACAAGTTACGCAAGCAATCGGTCTTGGTTTAATCGTAACTTTCGTTGAATACTCACAAACTTACTTCCAACCTTTAACGCAAATTACTTCAATCTACTCTATGATCCAACTTGCCTTAACTGGTGCTAGAAGACTTGCGACAGTTGAAGAACAAAAAGATGAAGATGATGTGCCAAATGGTAAGCAAATTCACGGCTTAAAGAATGGCGTTAAGCTTGAAGATGTTCACTTTGGCTATGACAAGAATAAGGAAATCTTGCACGGTGTGAACATTTCCGTAGATAAGGGTCAGTCTGTGGCCCTAGTTGGACCAACCGGTTCGGGTAAAACTACTATCATGAACTTGCTTAACCGTTTCTACGATGTCAATTCCGGTAAGGTAACGTTCGATGGTACGGACGTGCGTGATATTCAATTGAAGTCGCTGCGTGATAACGTTGGGATCGTGCTCCAGGATTCTGTTTTATTCAGCGGTACGATTGCCGACAATATCTGTTACGGTAAGCCGGATGCTTCAATGGATGAAGTAATTTCTGCAGCTAAGCAGGCTAATATCCACGACTTTATCGAGAGCTTGCCTGACGGCTATAACACTGAAGTAAACGACAGCAGTTCAGTCTTTTCAACTGGTCAAAAACAGCTAGTTTCAATTGCGAGAACGATTTTGACTGATCCAGACTTCTTGATCTTGGATGAAGCTACTTCAAACGTTGATACTGTGACTGAAGAAAAGATTCAAAAGGCGATGGATGCTGTGATTGCAGGGAGAACTAGTTTCGTGATTGCGCACCGTTTGAAGACAATTTTGAATTCCAACAAGATTGTCGTCTTAAAAGACGGTAACGTCATCGAAGAGGGCAGTCACGAACAACTTTTGAAAGAAAAAGGATTTTACTACAAACTTTATACTGACCAGACATCATTTAGTTAAAGTGGTATACTGAGACTAATTGAATAGTTAGTCACTAGGGGTGCTTGAATAAGCTGAGAAATACCCTTTGAACTTGAACAAGGTAATGCTTGCGATAAGGAAAGTGTAAATTAAAATAGATTATTAATGTACTCCTACTGGCTAGAATAGTTAGTTAGGAGTATTTTTTATGTTTACACGTTCATCGAAATGGAATGTTAAGTCGATTATTTTAGTAGCCTTGATTGGGATCATCATGGGGGTTATCTACACCTATGGTTTCAACAATGTGTATAACTTGGTTAAGTTGAGTTTTTTGCCAACGGGTTATGCACCAGTTGTGGATAATATCTTCACGGGTCTTTGGTACATGGCAGCACCGCTTGCAATGTACTTTGTGCCCACAGT
>NZ_LARO01000069.1:0-5545 GCF_000980505.1 Lactobacillus sp. N54.MGS-719 | reverse complement strand
TAGTTGAAGTGGAAGAAATAAAATTAAAGGCCTGATCGCCAATGATTAGAGTAATAATAGGTGCACATGCCATTAATAAAGCGGATAAAATTAAAGCGTTTTGTGGCAATTGTCTTCTAGATAGATGTCCAAAGGTTTGGTTCCATTCTCCATGACCACCATAAGTGACAGAGAAAAGAAGACGACCAGCGCTATATAGAAAGCTGTTAGTTGATGAAACTGCAGCTGAAATTACAACAAAGTTAATGATTGAACTTGCATTTCTAATGCCAGTGGCACCGAGTGCTTGTACAAATGGACTAGAATTAGTTGCTACCTTTGACCAAGGGATCACTAGTAAAATACCTAAGATTGCCATTACATAAAACAAAATGATACGAAAAGGTAACTGATTAATTGCTCGCTTTAAGGTAGTTTTAGGATTTTGGGCTTCCGCAGCAGTTAAACCAATAAGTTCAACGCCAATAAAACTAAAGATAACCATTTGGAAACCTTGCAAAAATCCTTTAGTACCTCTAGCAAAGAAACCACCGTGATCATCTAAGTTGGCAAAGGCAACAGGACCAAATGATGTTTTACCACCAGTGATTAATAGATAAGCGATCAATAAAACAAAAGCAACTACTGTCACGATTTTGATAATGGCAAAACTGAATTCCAAATTACCAAAAACACGAGCTGAAATTAGATTGATGATCAACAAAACGGCAATTGTAATTAATCCTGGAATCCATGGTTTTAAATTTGGAAACCAATATTCAAAATAAATTCCTAAGGCAGTTGTTTCTGCCATTCCTAAAGTGATCCAACTAATCCAATAAAGATATCCGGTAATAAATCCGATATTTTTACCGAGATATTGTTCAATAAAATCAATGTAAGTGTGTTTATGAAGGTCAGACATAATCATTTCGCCTAAGGCTCGCATAAGCAAGAATAGGAAAATACCTACAATGATATAAATCAGAATAACGCTAGGACCTGCGCGGTGAATACTATCACCAACCCCTAGAAAAAGTCCGGTTCCAATTGTTCCACCTAAAGCAATTAATTGAATATGTGCATTGCTTAGGGTTCTTTTATAGCCAGAATCAGTCTGCGATTTTTTCTCATTCATATAAGGTCCCCCGTATTTTCATATATACTTAATATTTTATCATTGTTAAGGAGTTGCACCAGCTTTAACAGATAAATTTAAAAAATCTATAAAAAGCATGTGATTATAAGTTTGGTAATTCACAAAGTAAATAATTTAACAAGCGCTTTCATTGGCGCAAAATCAAAAATATAAATGCTCTAAAAAGATTGTTAACCTGACTTATCATAAATTAAAACATTTACATTTGTTAGTATTGTGCTATAGTTGACATTGTAAATTAGTTCACAAGAATTAGTAGATCTTAGAGGTAATAAGTAATGGCTAAGACACAACAAAAACAGACTCTTACAGAGGAAGAAAAGAAAAAGCAAATCTACGACATGGTAGATAACTTAGTAAAGAAATCACATGTTGCATTAGACCAAATGGCTAACTTCACACAAGAACAAGTTGATAAGATCTGTGAAGCAGTTGCTACTGCCGGTGAACAAAATGCTTATCCATTGGCTAAAATGGCCGTTGAAGAAACTAAGCGTGGTGTGGTAGAAGACAAAACTACTAAGAATATGTACGCTAGTGAAAATATTTGGAATAGTTTACGTCACGAAAAGACTGTTGGCGTAATTGAGGAAGACAAGGAATTAGGTTTAACCAAGATTGCTGAACCTAAGGGTGTCATTGCTGGTGTTACTCCAGTAACTAACCCAACTTCAACTGTTATTTTTAAAGCTATGCTTGCTTTAAAGACTAGAAATACAATTATCTTCGGCTTCCACCCACAAGCTCAAAAGTGTTGTGTAGAAACTGGTAAGATTATTCGTGCTGCTGCTGTTGCCGCTGGTGCTCCAGCAGACGCAGTTCAATGGATTGAAGAACCAAGTTTAGATGCTACTACTGATTTAATGAATAACCCAGGCGTTCAAACTATTTTGGCTACTGGTGGTCCAGGTATGGTTAAGGCTGCTTATTCATCAGGTAAGCCAGCTATTGGTGTTGGTCCTGGTAACGGTCCATCTTACATTGAAAAGTCAGCTAACATCGACCGTGCTGTTTATGACATTGTTTTGTCAAAGAACTTCGATAATGGTATGGTTTGTGCTTCTGAAAATTCAGTTGTTGTAGACGACGAAATTTACGACAAGGTTGTTGATGAATTCAAGAAGTGGGACTGCTACTTCTTAAACAAAGAAGAAATTAAGAAGTTCGAAGAACACTTCATCGACCCAAGACGTGGTACTGTTGCAGGTCCTGTAGCTGGTAAGTCAGCTTACGAAATTGCTAAGCTTTGTGGTGTTGATGTACCAAAGAACACCAAGGTAATCGTTGCTGAATACAACGGTGTTGGTAGAAAGTTCCCACTTTCAGCTGAAAAGCTTTCACCAGTATTCACTTTGTACCGTGCTAAGAATCATGACGATGCCTTCAGAATTTGTTCTGAACTTCTTGATTACGGTGGTCGTGGTCACACCGCTGGTCTTCACTCAAGCGACAAGAAGATCATTGATGAATTTGCAATGAAGATGGATGCTTGCCGTATCTTGGTTAACTCACCAGCTGCCCTCGGTGGTATCGGTGACCTTTACAACAACATGTTGCCATCACTTACTTTAGGTACTGGTTCTTACGGTGCCAACACCTTCTCACACAACATTGGTGCTAAGGACTTGCTTAACATCAAAACAGTTGCTATGCGTCGCGACAACATGCAATGGGTAAAGGTTCCTTCTAAGACCTACTTCGAACACAACGCAGCTAACTACTTACGTCACATGCCAAACGTAAATCGTTTCTTCATCGTTACTGATGAAGGTGTTGCTGATCAAGGCTTTGCTGATGAAATTACTGACATCATTTCAAAGCGCCGTGGCCAAAAGGAATACGAAGTATTCAAGGCTGTAACTCTTGATCCTAACACTGACGTGATTAAAGACGGTGTTCGCAGAATGAACATCTTCAAGCCAGACGTTGTGATTGCTATCGGTGGTGGTTCAGTAATGGACGCTGCTAAGGCAATGCGTTTGTTCTATGAAAACCCAGAAATGAGTTTTGAGGAAGCTTACCAAAAGTTTTTGGACATCAGAAAAAGAGTAGTTCGCTTCCCAAAGATTAACGGCGTTCAACTTGTATGTATCCCAACTACTTCAGGTACTGGTTCAGAAGTTTCACCAATTGCTATCATTAGCGATGCTAAGACTGGTATTAAGCACACTTTATGTGATTATGCTTTAACTCCAGATGTTTCAATTGTTGATGACCAATTCGTACAAACTTTACCAAAGCGTTTGATCGCTTGGTCAGGTTTTGAAGCATTAGGCCACGCAATTGAAAGTTATGTTTCAACTATGGCTACTGACTTCACTCGTGGTTGGTCACTTGAAGCTATCAAAACTATCTTCGCTAACTTGAAGAAGTCATACGATGGCGACCTTGACGCAAGAAAGCAAATGCATGATGCCGCAACTATTGCAGGTATGGCATACTCAAACGCCTTCCTTGGCCTTGAACACTCAATCGCTCACACCGTTGGATCAACCTTCGATATTCCAAGTGGCGTAAGTGATGCAATTGCTTTACCACAAGTTATCCGCTTCAACTCAAAGCGTCCTGAAAAACTTGCCATGTGGCCTCACTACTCAGTTTACCGTGCTAAAAGTGACTACGCCGACATTGCTAGAGCAATCGGTTTGACTGGTTCAAGCGATGACGAATTAGTTGAAAAGCTTGTCCAAAAGATCATCGACTTGGCTGAATCAGTTGGCATCAAGATGGCTTACAAGGGCTACGGTGTTGACAAGGCTGAATTTGACAAGAAAGTTGACGAATTAGCTGTTGAAGCATACGGTGACCAAAACACTGTAACTAACCCAACTGCTCCACTTATTAGCCAAATCATTCAATTAATGAAAGATTGCTACGAAGGCAAGGGTATTGTTAATAACAAATAAAGATTAACAGCATAAAAAATAGCTATCAGATAACGATTCTGATAGCTATTTTTTTGCCTTCAAAAGTATTATACCAATTTTGTGAATTATTACTTGACCACTTTGGCTAAAAAGGCTATTATGACTACTGTAATCATAAAAACAAACTAGTCCATTAAGAAATATTGAACTAGACCAAAGGAGAAAAATATGTGCGGAATTGTTGGAGTTGTAGGTAAGCCTGCAAGAGATATTATTTTAAATGGATTAACTAATTTGGAATACCGTGGCTACGATTCAGCTGGTATTTACTTAAACGATTTAAATGGACACGAATACTTAACCAAGGCTGTTGGCCGTATTTCAAACTTGAAAGAAAAGTTAACTCCAGATGAACAAGGTTTAGTTGGTATTGGTCATACCCGTTGGGCAACCCACGGTAAGCCAACTGTTGACAACGCTCACCCTCACTTTGATGAAACCAAACGCTTCTACTTAGTTCACAACGGTGTGATTGAAAACTACGCCGAATTAAAAGAAAAGTACTTACAAGGTGTTAAGTTCCACTCAGATACTGATACTGAAGTTGTTGTTCAATTAATCAGCAAGATTGCTCGTGACCAGAACTTAGATACCTTTTCAGCATTTAAGGAAGCTTTGAAGCTTGTTAAGGGTTCATACGCATTCTTACTTGTTGATGACACTGAACCAGATCACGTATTTATCGCTAAGAACAAGTCACCAATGATGCTTGGCTTGGGCGATGGCTTTAACATCATTGCTTCAGATGCTATTTCAGTTCTTGATCAAACTAAGACCTTCGTTGACTTACAAGATGGTGACGTTGGTGACATTACCAAGGATTCATACACTATCGAAACTATTGACGGTAAGAAGGTTGATCGTGAACCTCACGTTTTGAACATCGATCCAAACGCTGCTTCAAAGGGTACTTACGAATTCTACATGTTAAAGGAAATCGATGAACAACCTGGCGTTATGCGTCACATGTCACAAAACTACCTTGACGAAAACGGTGAACCAAAGGTCGATTCAAAGATCGTTGATGCTATTTCAAAGGCTGATCGTCTTTACATCTTCGCTGCAGGTACTAGTTACCACGCAGGTCTTGTAGGTAAGACTATTTTTGAACACTACACTGGTATTCCTACCGAAGTTGGTTATGCTTCAGAAGCTGGTTACCACTTCCCAATGATGAGCAAGCACCCATTCTTCATCTTCTTGACTCAATCAGGTGAAACTGCTGACTCACGTGTTGTTTTGAAGGAAGCTAACAAGCGTGGTATTCCAAGTTTGACTATGACTAACGTTGAAGGCTCAACTCTTTCTCGTGAAGCCGACTACACTATGCTTTTAGGTGCAGGTCCTGAAATCGCTGTTGCTTCAACTAAGGCCTACACTGCTCAAGTTGCTTTGCAAGCCGTTTTAGCTAAGGCTTTGGGTGAAAAGTTAGGCGTTCAAGAAGCTAAGGACTGGAACTTGAAGCATGACTTAGCAATCG
>NZ_LARO01000132.1:0-882 GCF_000980505.1 Lactobacillus sp. N54.MGS-719 | reverse complement strand
CCTTGGGTATTCTTGATTGGCATAGCTATTAGTTTGCTTACATTATTTCTTTATTTAAGCATTAGAAAATAATGAGTGTTAGCGCTAACAATAAAATTATACTAGACCTGTCATATGAAAATGTAATAAAATGTATACGTTATCATACGGATAAATTAATATAGAAGGAAGATTTAGAACATGGCTCTTACATACCAAATTGGTGTTGATGCAGGTGGTACTCACTCAACTGCAATCGCATATGATGAAAATGGAAAAGAACTTGGTCGTGCCGAAGGCGGTCCAGGTCAAATTAACGCTGACTACGAAGGCGGAATTAAGAATATTTCAGATACTATCAACGAATTAATCGACAAGGTTGATGGTGACTGCATGCGCGTTTTAGTTGGTATCGCTGGTCTTTCTGTTGTTGGTAACGCTCCAGAAGTTGCTGCAACTATTTCATCAAGAATCAACAACTTGCCAACTCGTGCTATTACTGACTCACTTTTAGCTCTTTACGCAGGCCTTGAAGGTGATGACGGTGCTTTAGTTATCGCTGGTACTGGTTCTGTTTACAACGGCTTACAAGATGGTCATTTGATCGCTGTAGGTGGTTACGGCAACATCTTAGGTGACGAAGGTTCAGGTTACGCTATTGCTCGTTCAGCTATGCAATCTGCTCTTCTTAGCTGGGACAAACGTGAACACAACTCACTTATCGATATGTTCACCAAGTTATTCAACGTTGAACACATGGATGAATGTAACGCTAAGTTCTACAAGATGTCTAACCCAGAAGTTGCTGGTATGGCAGTTCACGTTGCTAAGCTTGCTGACAAGGGCGACGAAGATGCAACCAAGATCATTAAGGAACAAGCTCACTTGTTAGCTCGTGACATT
>NZ_LARO01000068.1:0-5822 GCF_000980505.1 Lactobacillus sp. N54.MGS-719 | reverse complement strand
CCTCGTTTCAAGATGTTTTGTGGTAATTACATTCTATCAAACGGGTCCAGATGGACTTTTTATTTTTCTAAAGTGTTCAATTTGATTTTACAATCGGCGTAAAAAAGAGGATACAAAATATGTTAAAAAATGGAATATATTCTGCACAAGCTCGAGGAATGGCAGGCTTTGTGACAGCTAAATTAGAAATAAGTAATAATAAAATAACTTTTGTCAATCTTGATCTATCTACTAAGACTCCACAATATGGTCAAAAAGCTAAAGGTAAGATAGAAAATGAAATTTTGGCTAAGCAGTCGGCTAACATTGATGCGGTTGCCGGAGCTACATTTACTTCCAATGGAGTTAAGGAAGCAGTAAAAGATGCTCTGAAAAAGGCAGAAAAATAACAATATTCTATTTTTAGATAGAATAAGTAGTGGTAAAATGAGTCTGTAATTTTTTGTTACTATATTTGGAGGAAAAATGAAAAAGACATTTAAGGGTGTTATCATCACTAGGCTCATCATCAAATTACATTTATGTTTTAGCTAATGACAATAACTACAGTAATGGGCCTTGTTCAGAAGAAGTCCTCCAAATCCGTAAGAGTGATATGAAGATCAACAAGATTTGGACTGTTAGAATTTCTGATGACCGTTACGTTCACAACGCAACTTTTGTTGGCGACAACACTATGTATGCATTATTCCACAATGGTGGTTACGACAACTACAAATAGAAGAGAAATTGAAGGTATGTCAGTTACTGGTTCTAGCCTCTACGTTCAATTTACACAACGTGCTGAATTAACTCAAGGTCGTATTTAATAAATAAAAAATACAGAGAATGTATCAATTTACATTCCCTGTATTTTTTTGCTTGATAGTTTACTTAGTTCTTTCAAGAATTTCGTCCATTCTCTTAAAGAACAAATCTTTATTAGCTTTAGTAACCAAAGTTACTTCGCGTCCATTTGGATCACGTACAAAACTACCAGCACTAAGCCCGTCGGTAATTACCTTGGCATGAGCTGTTTCTGTTTCAACAACTTCAGGATAAAGCGCACTAACAGTAGTTAAAACATCCCATAAGTATAATTCAGCTGATGGAAGAGAAACGATCATACTGTATCCTTGACCAACTAAATCCATTGCAGGATATTTACGTAAGCTTGCCCAGTGTTGTCTTAGTTCATCATTCAATGGTACTTCTTCGGTACTCTCTAAACCTACCATTTGAATCTTAATGTTTGAATCAAAGATACGTTTAACAGCGTATGGATCCCAGAAAGCATTCCATTCTTGACTGCCATCGGCGTTGACTACTGCAACGTTGCCGTGACCATTGAGTGAACCGCCCATCCAGTAAAGCATCTTGATGTTTTTCTCAATCTCAGGATCAGCATCAAGAGCGCGGGCAAGGTCAGTTAAAGGACCAGTCATAATTAAGGTAACTGGTTCTTGGGCATGCTTAATTTTTTCTACCATATCAAGGTGAGCAGGCAATTCAGCTTGCTTGGTATCAATGTGTCCTTTTTCGTTCAACATTGGCAAATAATTGAATGAGTAAGTAGCCATTCTCCATTCGTGTGGGAATTGGTTAACTGCTCTAGAATTTGAACGAGCTACAGCAAGTTGATCACCACGTAAATTGAATAAATCAGTCATTTTACGGCAGGCTTCAACTGAAGGATCAATATAGCCATCAGCATCGATGGCCCCAACGCCAAGTAGTTTGATGTTAGGAGCTTGCAAGAGTAATAAATAAGATACTAAATCATCGATGTTGCCATCGTGATTAAAATAAATGTTTTCCATAATTCTTACCTTTCTAACTATATATCTTTATTTTAGCAAGAGATCAGAGAAAATGATCATCCAAATAATTCTTTTTTCGATAGTAACTAGGCATAATATGATATTGCTTTTTAAACTTGGTATAAAAAGAGTTTAAATTATGAATACCAACTAGATCGCAAATTTCCGCAATGGAGTAGTCACTAGAGGTCAATAAATATTTGGCTTGTTCCAATCTTTTTCTGGTTTTTAGTTCGATAAAAGTTTGCCCAGATATTTTCTTAATCAAACTGCAAACCTGATTTTTACTATTGTAAGCATTTTTACAAAGTGTAAAGACTTATGAATAGATAAGTAAGTAGTAAAAGAGGCATGTATTATGAAGATAAAAGCTGCTGTTGTTGAAAAAAAGGGCGATCCTTTCGTAATTAAAGATGATATTGATTACATGATGTTGGCCCAACCGATGTTCAAGTACATATGGTGGCCAGCGGTATTTGCCACTCAGACGAAGCTATTCGTAAAGGGGATGCAAGCCTAGTCTATCCTGTAATCTTAGGTCACGAAGGTGCAGGTATTATTGAAAAAGTTGGTTCAGAAGTCCAAAACTTAAAACCTGGTGATCACGTTGTAATGGCCTTCTATGCAGATGGTCTTTGTGATAAGTGTTTGCAAGGTATTCCAACTCAATGTCGTAACTACGCTAAATACAATTTGTCAGGTACTCGTTTTGATGGTGATGATCAATTCCAAGAAAATGGTAAGCATATCTCAGATATGTTCAACCAATCATCATTTACTACCACTACTGTGACTAACCAACAAACAATTGCTGTCTTTGGTACTGGTGCCGTAGGGTTAGCTGCAATGATGGCAGGTAAGATTTCAGGTTGCACCCGCGTAATTGCCGTAGATATTGTTCCTTCTCGTTTGGAACTTGCTAAGGAATTAGGTGCTACTGATACAATCAATTCTAAGGATGAAGATCCAGTTAAGAAGATTCAAGAATTGACTAATGGCTATGGTGTTGACTATGCCGTTGATACTACTGGTTTGCCAGCAGTAATGAAGCCAGCTTTGGATGCCTTAGCACAAGGTGGTACACTTGTAGTTATTGCCGTAACTCCACATGACTTTACCTTCTCAACTTGGAATGACCTTTGTGTTGGTGACAAGAAGGTTATCGGTGTCAACATGGGTGATGCCATTCCTCAAATCGATGTACCTCGTTTGATCAGATTCAATAAGTTAGGCATGTTTGATTACGAAAAGAATGAAAAGTTCTTTGACTTTGAAGACATTAATGAAGCAAACCAAGCTTCAGTTTCAGGTAAAGTTATCAAGCCAGTTTTGATTATCGATAAGGATTACAAACCTGGTGAATAAAATAGTTAAAAAGAGATAAATATCCATTTAAAAGGCCCTTAATTGGGTCTTTTTTAGTACAATGATTTTATGAATATTGAAGACTTAAAAAAGAATTTTGAAAAGAGAGCAAACGAAGATAATGCAATTCAGATGGCTAAATATTTGCGCAATCAATTTGTCTTTTATGGGTTGAAATCACCTGCGCGTAGGGATGCATATCACCAAATTTTAAAAGATGAAAAAAAGAAAAAGCAGATCGATTGGTATTTACTTGATCAAGCGTGGAATGATAAGCATCGTGAAATGCAATATTTTGTTTGTGATTATTTGCTTGCAATGGAGAAATATGTCAGCTATGATGATTTATTTAAAATAGAGCATTACGTTCGAACTAAGCAGTGGTGGGACACAATTGACAGTTTAATGAAGCTCTATGGTTATGTAGGATTAAAGGATCAACGAGTAGATCAATTAATGCTTGATTGGTCAAAGGACCCTGACAAGTGGGTAAGACGAGTTGCGATTGAACATCAATTGCTTAGAAAAGATAAGATGAATACTGCTTTACTTAGTCAAATCCTTGAAAATAATCTTGAAAGTGACGAATTTTTCATTAATAAAGCAATTGGTTGGGCACTAAGAGATTATTCTAAAACTAATCCAGAATGGGTAAGTGACTTTATTGATGGAAATTATAATCATTTGGCCAAGTTAAGTATTACGGAAGGTAGTAAATATTTAAAAACAAACGATCTTTAGAAAAGACCGTTTGTTTTTTTGCTTTTGATATTCGTTTAAGAATGTTTGTGGTTAAGTTTACTTAAAAATAGAGAAACAATTAATACTAAGATAACTGCTCCTACAATAGATGGAATAATCGCCATTCCAGCTACTTGTGGTCCCCAGTTACCAAGTAATAATTCGCCAAGTGATGAACCGATCAGACCAGCTAAAATATTAGCAATCCATCCCATTGATTTGCCCTTACCGGTAATAGCACCAGCAATTAAACCAATCACACAACCAACAATTAATGCCCATAGCCAATGTAACATTTTAGGCCACCTCAGTCCTTTTCTTGTATGTCTTTTTTAACTTTAGCGGCTTTGTCCTTAAGCTTGCCTTTAGCTTGTTGGGCTTTGCCTTCGGCTTCACGAAGTTTGTCGTCAGTAATTTTACCTTCAACTTCTTTGGCCTTGCCGATAATCTTGTCTTTTAGGCCACTTTTTGCTTTAGTCATCATATAAGTCCTTTCTATACAATTAATTTAATTGACAAGTATATTATATCTTTTTAGTGACACTATGTCAAAGCACGGAAGATGACTTAAGAAATAGTTTATAAACCAGCACTTTTAATTGCACAATAAGTAACTAGCTATAACTGAGCCTTTTTACCAAAATAAAAAGAGTTAGATTTTACTCCAACTCTTTGTGTATTCGTGATGGACTTTTAGTCTAAATCTTTACCGTTTGATTCAATGACCTTCTTGTACCAGAAGAATGAATCCTTGCGTGAACGCTTCAAAGTACCTTCACCAGCGTCGTTCTTATCAACGTAGATGAAGCCGTAACGTTTGTCCATTTGACCGGTACCAGCAGAAACTAAGTCGATGCATCCCCATGGAAGGTAACCCATCAAATCAACACCATCGAGTTCAACTGCCTTTTCCATTTCAGAGATGTGGTTTCTCAAGTAGTCAATTCTGTAATCATCGTGAATTGAACCATCTGCTTCAACCTTGTCGTAAGCACCAAGACCATTTTCAACGATGAACAATGGCTTGTGGTAGCGATCTTGCAATTGGTTCAAAGCAATTCTAAGACCTTCAGGGTCAATTTCCCAACCCCAATCACTGCGCATCAAAGTAGGGTTCTTAGCAACTGCTTTAGCCAAGTCAGTTAAATCATCTGGCTTGACCTTTTCGCTTGAAACAGTAGTAGTTTGGTAGTAAGAGAAGCCTACGTAGTCAACAGTACCTTCTTTTAAGACAATTCTGTCTTCATCAGTAATGTCTGGACGATAGCCATTTCTTTCAATGTAAGCTTCAACAGCATTTGGATATTCACCAAAGACATGAACGTCTGAGAACCAGTCACGACGTTGTTCCCACTTGTCAGCAAGCAATACATCATCACTTGATGGAGTAAGTGGACGAACTGGTGAATAGTTGATCATACAACCGATCTTAAAGCTAGGGTTGATCTTGTGACCGATCTTAATTGCTAATGCAGAAGCAACAAGTTCATAGTGACCTGCTTGGTACATAGCTGCTTCTTTGTCTTTATCAGTCATGCCATCTTTGAATAAAATACCGGAGTTGGTAGCCATTAAGAAGTCGTTGTTAAATGCTGATTGGTTATCAATTTCATTGAAAGTCATCCAGTACTTAACCTTGTTCTTGTAACGCTTGAAGCAAACTTCAGCGAAACGAACGAAGAAGT
This sequence comes from Lactobacillus sp. N54.MGS-719, assembly GCF_000980505.1. Classification (NCBI taxonomy): domain Bacteria; kingdom Bacillati; phylum Bacillota; class Bacilli; order Lactobacillales; family Lactobacillaceae; genus Lactobacillus; species Lactobacillus sp. N54.MGS-719. Next base: position 232 of record NZ_LARO01000068.1, on the reverse strand, counting down.
CGATCACTTTACGGTTAGTAAAACCACCATAATTCTTAGCCAAGTTAAATGGCATTTCAAAGTGGGAGAGGGTAATTACAGGTTCAATGCCGTATTCATGACAAGTATCAAATAAATCGTCATAGAACTTTAAACCTTCTTCATTTGGTTCTTTTTCATCACCATTAGGGAAAATTCTAGTCCAAGCAATTGAAGTTCTGAAAGCCTTGAAGCCCATTTCAGCCATTAACTT
>NZ_LARO01000061.1:0-6017 GCF_000980505.1 Lactobacillus sp. N54.MGS-719 | reverse complement strand
GTCACGGCATTGGCTTCATCTCCACTTTACATAGTAAAAGAAAAAGTGTTGAACGACTACTCCGTCGAGTAATCATCCAACACTAGATTAGTATGTTTTGTTTCATGTGAAACTATTTATCCTTATTCTTTTGTTCACGTTCTTTATCATCTTTGAAGCGCTGTTTAATTTCTTCTGGTAAGATACTGGGCACAGTTTTATCGTAAAATTCAAAGAAGATAGGAGCCTTGTTCGAGTCGTTACTCTTAGGATATAAAGCAAAATCAGTTTCGTTGAATGGCAAGCTGATATTACCGCGAATCGCATTAAGAATTTCTCCGACCATGTGTAAAACATATTTACGTGTTTCTGGGGTTAAGGCCATAATTACGCGGCTGAATCTTACAGTTCCCAGCAATTTGTTAGCAGTAATTTGGAACACATCGGTAATATTTAATTCGTCGAATGCTTGAAACAATGCGTCCCATAATTCACCACGTTGTTCATCGGGAATAGTGTGATTAAAGTCAATAAGGGAATGTCGTAGCGATCTTGCACCTGATGTAAGACCTTCAGCTAAAACAAAACTATCTCGTCCAACACTCCAGCGACGAGGATCGTGTTGTTGGATCATTGGTGCAGTACTTTTAACAATTAATACTCGTTCTGGGTGATCTAACATAGTGCCAATGATTGAAGATTCTGGTAGATAAGTCTTCATCTTAGGAAGTGCTCTAACAAAGCCGGGTGAACGCCATACTTGATGGAAAAATCCTGGGCCGTCAAAACTGAATGCTCTGATAACGCGGTTTTGCAAGGCGGGTTCTGCCACACTTAAAGCATATTCTGCGTAATTGCCGCCTTTTGAGTGACCAGCTAAGTAGATCTTGTCGTCAGGATATTTTGCCGCAATTTCTTTAAGATAATTTGCCGCCACATCTTGACCATAAACCTTAGGCATGTAGTTCATATTCATATCTTCATTCCAGCCGATAATTGAACTGTCGGTGCCGCGGTAAACGATTAAAATAGTTTTCTTATCTAGTTGAAAAGTAGCCGCTGTAAATTGTAATGGATATGGGTCTTTCTCCATTCGGTTAGTCCAGTTTAAAATTTCTACATTTCCTAGTCGTAGACTTTTAGGAAGGAGCCAGATCTGTGTACCGTTTTCATCGTGCATTTGTACTTGGAAAGAGGGGAGAACGCGAAGTTTTTCCGCTACTTCGCTTAGGGTATGTCCTTTAGCTGATTTATCTACAGGGAGATAGATAAATGAGGCGAAGAGTGATGCATCTACACTATTGAATGGCTTCTCTTTAAATGATAAATCTCCTCGCCAACGTAAATAGTCAAGAGTTCCTGCCATAAAGTCATCCTTTCATGGTTAATAATGACATTTTACTAATTATTACTCTAAAAATAAATGTTATAAGCCACCGCGTGTGTAACTGATTTTTCGAATATCAGGATATTTGCGTAAAGTCATGATGATTTGATTTTCGTCAATTTTATTGTTGATAACGCCATCGACATAAAGAACGATCTTTTTATCGCTGACATCGAGAATCTTGATTGAAATATTTTCAACTTTATTATTTTTTAGCTCTTGCTTTATTTGTGGCAAAACATCTGGTTTATTGATAGCATCTATCAAAATGTCGAAACGAATGTGTGGTGTAAGTTTATCAATGATTTCGTCATCATGAAAGAATAGTTGAATGATGAAAAGCAGGGCGGTTGATAAGATGCCGATGAAGTACATGCCTGCACCAACGGCCATTCCGATGGCGGCAGTTGCCCAGACACCAGCGGCTGTTGTTAGACCAGAAATTTGTTCTTTTCTTACTAAAATTGTACCAGCACCGATGAAGGAAATACCGGTGACAATTTGGGCGGCAATTCTTGAAGGGTCGAGTGAAAGATCGTGCATGTTGAGCAGATCGGTGAAGCCGTATTTAGATACGATCATGAACAAGGCAGAAGCAATAGCAACTACAATGTGCGTTCTGACACCTGCAGTTTTTCTTTGGATAGCTCGTTCATAGCCGATTAGGGCACCACAAAAGGCGGCGACGAGAATCCTGAGCAGCCAATCTAGTTCAGTTGTAATGGGAGCGAATGTCTCCATAAAATCACCTCTTGAATGACTAACACTTTTAGTTCCATTCTAACGTAAATAGCCTTATTTGATAGTTTTGAAGATTTTTTTGAATTTTTTTCAAAAAAGGGTTGCGCAACTCCCATCTATATGGTTTAATAAATACTGTTGTCGATGAGATAACAAATGAGTTGCTGACTTAGCTCAGTTGGCAGAGCACGTCACTAGTAATGATGAGGTCGGAGGTTCGAATCCTCTAGTCAGCATTAATAAATACGTTTAAAAGATCTGATTGAAAAATCAGATCTTTTTTGTATTATAACTAAAACATTTATTAATAGCACAATTTTCTTGGAGGAGAATTATGAAAGCATGGAAAACTAGCGGATTAATTGTATTGCTGGTCTGGATAGCAATTGCAGCAATTATCTGGTTTAGGAATGTTGACGGAGCAGGAGTAGCTCAGACGGCTCAATTAAAAGAAATAACTTTGCTGATCTGGCTAATTTTTGCAATTCCTGTCATTATTGGCTATCTAATTTGGCTTATTGTTTTAAAAAGAAAGCAAGAAAATATAAACTAAGAGAAACAAAGGAATGGTCAATTGCTTTAGGGATACCGGTTGAAGAGCGTCATGGAAAGCACTATGAAGATGGTGCGGTAACTCTTGACGATTTTGATTATTCAAAAACTGATGAAGTCAAGCCAGATGCGGAAAGTGGAGCTGCGCAAAAAGAATAGAAAATAAAGAAGAGCAACATGAGAAAGAATCTCGTGTTGCTCTTTTTGATCTTCGTTAATCTACTGCATTACCAAATTGATGATCTTTTTTATTAAACCATTGACGGGCAAAATCGATCAAGGATTTGCTGTTGATTACTTTGATAATTCCTTGACCTAATTTTTGTGCTTTAACTTCATTAGGAAATTCTTTTTCAAAAGCTTCACCTAATTCGTTGAAATCGTCATAAGAATCTAAATCTATGTTTTGATAATTTGTCCAAATCGTTTTTCCATCTTGGTCGATACTGGTTGCTGCAGAACAGGTTTCAGTTTTGCGATGAATCGTAGACTCTGCGTAGTGAAGCATTGTGCAGGTTTCGTAATCGGTACCTAAGAAAATAATTTTGCCATCGTTCTTGTACAAATAATCAAGTGGACTGTTGATCCCATACGGCAGGTTTAAAGGCTGACGTGCGGCAATTTCAGCCGCATTTTTACCCCAGATAGCAACTGGCAAATAGGGATGCGTGCTGCGAACTACATCAGGTAAATTCCTAAAGTATTCTGGCGTTATGCCCAGACCTTCTGTAGCTGAGGTCCTTGGATCATATGGTGGCATATTATCTCTAACCACCTGAATTAAATCTTGACGAACGGGTGGATACTCCCAAGTTGCTGGATCACAATTCGTTGAAACCTGTGACGGCATCATTAGTGTGCCAACGGATAAAGTTTCTTCAAGTGCTCTAACAATTGTTTTAGGCCCACCGAGTAAATATTGAAACTTACTCATGGCAGTATGAACCATGCAAGCATCTGTACTTTTGACACCTAAATTGTCAAAAGCAGCCTTAAAATCATTTTTTGTGATAATAGTTTCGATTAATTTTTCAGACATAGTGTGTTTCCTTTTCTAAAATAGTTTATTGACTTGGTCTGAAAAATCTTACTCTTGCTTTAATTTCACGCTTGTTAATCATAGTTTGTTTGTTACTCATTTTTTCACCTCGTAATAAATACGTATTAACTAATATTATAGAGAATGATTTTATAATAAATATACACAATTTATCCTCAAGGAGAAAAAAGATGACTTTAAAAGAAAAATTCGCATATATGGCAACAGGCAAGCCTTACAATGACTTGGATCCATTGTTAATTGAAGCAAGAAACAAGGCTACCGAAGATACTAATAAGTTGAATGCTGAAAATGATCCGGCTAAAAAAGAAGAACTGATCAGAAAACTTTTTGGTAGTGCTGGTAAAACACCATTTGTTAATCCAAATTTCCGTTGTGAATTTGGGCAAAATATTCATGTTGGTGATAATTTTTATGCCAATTATGACTGCGTAATCTTGGACGGTGCACCAGTGACGATTGGTGACGATGTTTTGCTTGCACCAAAAGTTGGTATGTACACTAGCAATCACCTTTTTGATGCTAAGGAGAGAAAGCTTGGGGGATGCATTGCTAAGCCGATCAGGATTGGTAATCGCTGCTGGATAGGTGCATGCGTATCAATAACCCACGGTGTAACGATTGGCGACAATACAATTATTGGTGCCGGCAGTGTTGTGACTCATGATATTCCAGCAAATGTGATTGCGGCAGGTGTACCTGCTAAAGTTATTCGTCCAATTACTGAGAAGGATAAAACCGGCTTTGATCCTAACGATCCTCGATTTTTATAAAGAATAGGAAAAAGAAAAACTAATAAAACACCTCATAGCTACTAGATTGACGTTTGGTAATTATGAGGTGTTTTGATATTATTCTTCTTTTAAAATATCTTCTGGATTTTTATATTCTTGTTCCATATTTAAGGATTTAAGATATTTGTCTAAACTAATATTTTTACGATAGAGTTCTTTATTAACAATTTCAGCAACTTGCTTACCTGTGATTAGCAAGATAGGATAGTTATCTTCTAGAATCTCTTGTTGAGTGGCATTAGTAAAATAAGAAGTTGTTACAAATGCTGCAAGCCATCCTCTCTTTAATCTTGCAATAATTCGATCAACATCTTTGCCACTAACTCCATTATTTCTTTCGTAGCATTTAGCTTGTCCGAAAACTACCTGTCTAACTTGGCTTAAGCCATGATTTCCAATATCAATTCTTAGTACGTAATCATATCCGCCATCTCCAGATGCCTTAGTAACCCAACCATCGTGGCAGATAGTGCCAGAGTCCTCGATTAATAGGCGAGTTACATCTTTAGCTAAGTATTCAAAACCAAAAGGATTATTTTGATAGTGAGAATATATTTTTTGGAGAATTATATCTAACTTACTACCAGGTGTAGGTAGTTGTTCCTTTTTGTTGGCAGTACTTCGACCGTAAACGTGACGTCTAATTTTATTAAAATCGCCATCTTTAATCCACTCTTGCCATTCTTTTGGTGCTAAACAAGGAGCGAATTTATCTTTTTCTCTTCTGGCATCGATCCAGTCCCAATTGAAGCCTTCTTGTTCCTTTTTAAGAGAAAAAACACAGAATGTAAAAAGATAGTTTGAAAAATAAGTTTTATTCTTATTGGAGCCGCTATACTGAGTGACTAATTTAATTGATTCAACTGTGCCATATCCGTGAAAAGTTCGTTCGCCTTGTTTTTTACTTTCAAAAAATAAAATTGGAATAGCTTTGGCTCTTTCTTTAGGATCATTACTGTGACTTAATTTGAACTGTTCGAGTAGTCGTTTATTGCCAGTTGTAGTTGCTGGATCTTTATCTGCTGTTTTGTTATCGCCGTAATAATATATGTAGCCGATATCTTCATTAAATTCATCTTCCCATGGATTATAAGCGTCACTTCTAATGTGATTAGTGCTAGATATTATGATGCATTCTTGATCACTATATTGTGTAATACCGCGCTGATTATTATAGTTTTTAGGACTGCTGCCTAAGTGAGTTTGGTTATAATAATTATTTTGTGCGGAATCATTAATTTCTAAAATATTATTAGAAGTTTTTTCTGCGTATTTCTTAGCTTGGATTGATGTTGAATATGTTTGTCCGATGTATAGCATGACTTTACCCTCTGTTGTTTGATCTTAAAGATATTTTAGCAGCATTATTTTGGAATCTTTTAGCTTTGACTAAATAAAACTAAAAGAAACTGTCAAATCTTTTGTGTAAATAGATCTTTCTCGTAAATTGATTTTTTAATTATTTATTTAATCAAAGTAGGATTCTAAGGTGTCCTGAACCTGA
>NZ_LARO01000131.1:0-900 GCF_000980505.1 Lactobacillus sp. N54.MGS-719 | reverse complement strand
AAGTCAAATTTAACTTTAATTTTTGTTTATTATTCAAAAAAATCATATAATATTTAACAGATTTAAAAAGACTGGGGAAAAGTTGATGTATGTTTTTTAACAAATCGGTATCTCAATAGGGATGATTTTAGTTGCGCTTGCTATCCATATTTTGCGCCAATCTATTAATGAAAGTTCACAGCTCACCATGGTTAATTACATCTTTGCCTTATCTATTGCCATTGGTGGCATCTTCATCATTGTAGCTAGCTTAGCGCCTATTCAGCCCCAGAACTGGTACACTAGCAGTTCACTTTGGAAAATTTTGATTGCATGATTCAGTACCTTAAGTAGTATTGAATTATTTTCTTTTTATTCTATTCGACTATTACCAGTCTCATAATTCAGACGAACACCATCTTTAACGTTAAGAAATTAACCACTTACTAAAGCCTACTTTATACCAAACACTATTTGCAGCTGCTGGTTTTAACGAGTAGTTCACGATCTTATTATTAACAGCTTGAATCGCATAAGAGTTAGTCATTGGTACAATATAAGCTTCATCATTCATATATTGCTGCCACTTATGAAAAGCCTCAACTCTGTATTGGTGATTGAAAGCATTGGTTGAATCAATTTCATTTAATAACTTATTATTTTCCTTCGTTGCAAATCTAGAGTCATTCATCGGATTGGTTTCACTGTACATCCCTCTTGGTGAGGGTTCAGTTGACAATGACCAAGCCGCTATAAACATATCAATATTCTTATCATCGTGATCCAATTTGTCGTAGAAGGAATTGAACTCAATTAATCTGACACCAGTTAAGCTGACATGCAAGCCGATTTTATGCCACTGTTGAATATAATTCTGAATAATCGGCTCTTGCACTGCGGAACCTGTCATTGCGGCCAAGT
>NZ_LARO01000066.1:0-6328 GCF_000980505.1 Lactobacillus sp. N54.MGS-719 | reverse complement strand
AAGCAACCAACTCAAGTACAAGCTGCTAAGAAGTCATCAAGTAGTTTGATTATTTATTTCTCAAAGACTGGTAATACTGCAAGAGCAGCACGTCAAATTCAAAAGGAGACTGGCGGTAAGTTATTAAGAATTACTCCTAAGAAAGCTTATCCTAATGACTACGATGCCACTACTCGAGTAGCACAAAACCAAATTCGTAGAAATATTCATCCAGCTATTAAGACCAAGTTGCCAAGTATTAAGAAATACAGACACATCTACATTGGTTATCCAACTTGGTGGGGTCAACCACCAATGATCATTCACACCTTGTTTGATCGTTACAACTTCAAAGGTAAGACAATTACCCCATTCACAACAAGTGCTGAATCACCAATGTCAAGTTCAATGCCTGTGATGCGTCGCTTAGCTAAGAAAGACAAGGCTAAGTTAACTAAAGGTTACAGATACACTTCAAACAGTGGTCTTCACAACTTCTTAGTTAGCATCGGTGCTGTTAAGAGAAGCAAGAAGGCTAAGAGCTCCAAGGCTCCAAGCCAAAACCAAACTCCAGCTACTAATGTAACTAATCCAACCCCAACCGACAGCAAGAGTTTGGTAGTTTACTTCTCAATGTCAGGTCAAACTCAAAGAGCAGCTGAAGAAATTCAAAGATTAACCAACTCAAACATCTTTAGAATTCAAGCAGCTGATCCTTACCCAACCACTTATGATAGTTATGCTCAACGTGGTGACAACGAACGTAGAAACAATATTCACCCCGCTATTAGAGGTACTATTCTTAACTGGGATCAATACTCAACCATCTACGTTGGTTTCCCAACCTGGTGGCAACAACCACCAATGATCATCCACACTTTGTTTGATCAATACAACTTTAGTGGAAAAACTATTGTTCCATTTACTACAAGCATGAGCACTCCAATGTCTGCATCAATGCCTTACATCCGTCAAATGGCAGCTCCATACAACGCAACTGTATTGAATGGATACAGATACACCGGCGACAATGCTGGATTAAGAACTTGGTTACAAGGTTTAAACTTGATTAAGTAGTATTATTATTCAAATGCGCGAGGCTAAATGGTCTAGCGCATTTTTTATTTTATTTAAAAAGGAGAAAAGAAAATGAAGTTAGAAAATAAAGTAGCATTAATTACTGGTGGCGGCTCAGGTATTGGTTTTGCTGACCCTGCAACTCAAGGCTCAGACAAGCCAGTATATTAATTACTCTATCCTCTATCCCTATTGAAAATCAGAAGCTTCTTGGCCTAAAATAATAATTGTAATGGGAGGATTATAGAATCGAGGCTTATCATGGAAAATTCAGATAAGAAACCTAAGAAATTGTCCTTCATTTCTATTTATTTCTTAGGGATTAACGCAGTAATTGGGTCAGGTACTTTCTTACTGCCAGCCAAGATTTATCATGAGATGAATCTAATGGCAATCGTGGTATTATTATTGACCGCCGTAGTTGTATCAATGATCGCTCTATGCTACGCAGACTTATCAAGCAGATTTAAAGGGTCTGGAGCAGCGTGGCTATATGCTTATCATGCTTTTGGCCGATTCACTGGATACGAATTAGGTGTTTTTACTTGGTTTTTAGGTTGTTGTACATTAGGGGCTGAAACTGTCGCATTACTAACTACGCTGAAGAGCTTTTGGCCAGTCTTAAATAATCAAACTATCTATTATTTACTAGCATTTGGGTTAATTATTTTATTCGCCATCATAAACTTCTTTGGTCGTTCATTAGTCAAACTAGTAAGCAATATTTCAGCAGCCGCAAAAATGATTACATTGTTTATCTTTATCATTGTAGGGGCATTCTTCATTCATCAAGGTAACTTCTCACCAATTATTCCAGTAGCAGCTACGAAAGGGGCTGGACCATTTTTGCAACACTTTGGTGCAGCATTTACTCCAATATTCTATTTGTTTACCGGCTTTTCATTTATTCCAATTGCGGCTCGTCAAATGAATAATCCTGAAAAGAATATTCCACGGGTTCTAATAGCCGTAATGGTTAGTGTCACTATTTTAGACTGCTTAATGATGTTTGTAGCTATTGGCCTTGTTGGTAGTAAATTAAGCACTTATTCAACACCATTAGCAAGTGCACTAGGAAATGGCGTTGGTAAGTGGGGCTACTCATTCATTATCGTAGGTATGCTTATCTCAATCTTTGGTGTTGCATTTTCTGCATCATTTAACGCTCCATCTTTGATTGCATCCCTCGCAAATGAACAAAAATTTTTACCTGCATGGGTTGGCAAAAAGAATAAACACGATGCACCATGGGTCGGCATCATTATGACAGCTATTTTAACTGGTGTATTTGTAACTCAATCATACTTATTCCTAGTATCATGTACCGTATTGGCTTCATTTATTCAGTATGTTCCATCAATCTTAGCTGTAATTAAATTCAAACACAGTAATGAATTTCCTAACCACGGATTTAAGTTACCTGGTAAGTATACTATTCCAATTATTGCTTTGATTGTCTCATGCTATATGGTTACTAACTTCACACCTGTAACTCTTTTAGTGGGAGTAGTTGTAGCAGCTATCGGTGCTGTATTATATATCTTCATGGACCGAGATCCTGCCATGGAAGAAATGGAAAAGCTGCACCAAGAGTTTTTGGATAAATTGAGGCATAATAAGATCAAGTTTTAACTTATTACAAAACTGTCGATAGATTTCGGCAGTTTTTTGTTTATTTTAAATCTAATTTACTAGCATCCATATGGCTTGAATTACATGAAAATATCAAAGAGGCATATAATATTGGAAGATATTAAATAAGAAAAGGGTAGATCAGAGACCGTAAAATAGTTTGTGTAGGAATGAATAATTCCTTAAATTAATTTCTTAAAACATTAGAAAAAGGAGTTCCTTTCTCGTATGATGAAACTGTTGTGGCAACTTATATTCCTAATTAAAAGTATCTATCATCGCATGAAAATTCTGATAATTACGTAAAGTGAAATTATCTAGATTCTTCTCAATCAAAGCTTTTGCTTTTTCATATGGCGGCACATTTTTTCAACCCAAACAGGCAAATAAACGGCGAGAATATGTATCAACCACAAATTCACCTTTGCGAAGGCCATACATCAAAATAACGTCTGCAGTTTCAGGGCCAATACCATGAATAGATAAAATTTCTTGGCGTAATTTATGTTTATTTTGTTCCTGAGCTAATTCTAAATCGCAATCAAAGTTGTCATTAAAATAGGTGGCAACATTCTTGATAGTTTGTGTTTTGCGAGTATAAAAACCAGCAGAAGCAATCATTTTGCTCAGTTCTTCATTTGTCATATTTAAAATATTTTGAGGTAAAAAGTCAGTAGCATAATAAAGAGAGGTGAGTGCTTTAGCTACATTTTTCCAGTTGATATTTTGAATTAAAATTGTCGACCAGATCACTTCCCAATCACTGCGTCCAGGCCACCAGCCAGTGGGATCCATATAATCATACATGATGTCGTAAAGTTGATTTAGGGTTATTTTCTCCATACTTATCACTCATTTTCTTATAAAGAATCTATATATTTAGTCTTACAAATCCAATTATAGTATTTCTTAAGAAATTATAAAAAAGAGACGCAGTGTCATTTTTTATACTGATATTGTGATATTATGAGCAATGTAATGAAACAAAGTTCGGGTACTTTGTAAAACAACTTTATATATTTGGAGGTCCTTTTATTGGAAATTATCAAAACTAAATCATTTAGGCTAGCAGCCATCATGACTTTGACTTGTTCTCTTGCTGGTATTCTTTTAGCCAAACTACCATACGCTAACTTAATTGGAGCTTTGGTATTAGCACTTTTATTAGGTATTCTTATGCAGTTTCTACCAGAGAGGACACGTCAAAAAGCTTCAGGTGGTATGGGCTTTATTTCAAATAAGTTCCTAAGATTAGGAATTATTTTGCTCGGCTTTAGACTTGATTTAGAAAAATTGGCAGCAGCAGGTATCAAAACCATCTTAGTTGCTGCACTTGCAGTTGCAGGTACTATTTCATTAACTTATTGGCTCAGCCGTAAATTCGGTGCAGAAGATGAATTAGCATTTCTCTCAGCATGCGGTTGTGGTGTCTGCGGTGCAGCAGCAGTAATGGGTGTTTCACCACAAATTACAGCTGCTGATGAAGCAAGAAAAAGAGAAAATGAAGTTTTAGCTGTTGCAGTTGTCTGTGTAATGGGAACAGTCTTCACTTTATTAGAAATTGGACTTAAGCCTGTCTTAGGTTTGACTGATTCTCAATTTGGTATTGTTGCTGGCGGTTCTTTACACGAAATTGCTCATGCAGTTGCTTCAGGTGGTGCATTTGGTAACATCAGTTTAGACAGTGCTTTAATTATGAAATTATCTCGTGTAATTCTTTTAGCACCTGTAGCATTAATTATCGGTTACTTATACCAACGTCGTTCAGCTAAAACAAATACAGGCAATGTTGAAAAAGCTCAAAAGAACGGTAAGTTACCAATTCCTTGGTTCTTAGGCGGTTTCATTTTAACTAGTGTTTTAGGTACTTACTTACCATTCTCAGCTAGCTTGTTAGATGCTTTAGTACAAGTAGCTTACATCTTCTTAGGAATGGCTATGGCTGCATTGGGTGTTTCTGTTAACTTTAAAGTTATCTTCAAACGTGGTGGTTCAGTATTTGGAGCAGCAGCAATCAGTTCAACCTGTTTATTGGTATTCATGATCATCATGAGTAAATTATTCTTCTAAAAGCACAAAAAAGAGATGACCCCTGTAGTCATCTCTTTTTTAACATCTCATATCTTTTAATTTACTCTCAACTCAACTTTTGTGTTAACGCAAACTGCATCAACATCTCCTCAAAAAATACAGTAATTATCACTTTCCAACAAAATATTGTACCAAAACAATTAACGATATAGAATGTTTTTTCAATCGGAAATATTCGAATCCGCATTTACATCTTTTTCATTATCATCAAAGAAACTTACCAAGCTATCGTAGTCGGGGTAGGGTTCTGGATAAACTTCTAGATAGTCTTTGATATTACGACAGTATTCACGATTTTCTTCCTTCACGCTACGGTGATAGATTTCCTCTATTTAGCCAATTTATATGCTACTTTCTTAGCCAAAATAACAGATTTATTTTTCACAGTATTTAAGTTTTTATCCAATTGAATTTTTTTATCTTTTTTATGATCAACTTTTATTCCATTTAAGTCTTGCATTAATTCCACTTTGGTACGATCGTCCATATAATTAGCACTTAAGATCTTTTTGACATCATTTTTATGTTTTTGTGAACTAATCGTTTTACCAACAACTAAACCAATGCCACAATAGAAGGCTGCTTTAACGATTTTTCTTACTAGCATAATAAACACCTCGTTCTTTGTTTATCTTATTTTTCTTTACTTTAATTATATTTCTTTCTACTGGCTTTTACTATTTAATATGTAGTATTGTAGTTTAAAGTTATACCAAATTAAGGAGTTGTTCAGATGGCACAATGGCCTAAATTATTTCCTCAACGAATTTTAGATCGAGGGGAAATTTATTTTGAAAATCAAATGGTACAAAACATTCAGTTAGCCACTGATCGAGAGCACTTCACAGCTCAAGTTCAAGGTGGCATAGGTCGATACTATAACGTTTCTGGACGTTTACGCCCAGACGGTCGAGCATCTGAATTAAAGTGTAATTGTCCTTGGGCTATGAAAGGCCATCGCTGCAAACACCAAGTAGCCGCATTAATGGCAGCAGAAGAAAAGCAAAATAATACAGACACACAAGCAGTTATGGATGGCGCTCAAGTCGACTTTAAGGATTTAATCTCTGATCAGATTAAACAAGCAATCATTCAAGCCAATTCTGCTATCGATCCTTTTGAAATTATCGGTCAAAGAACATTTAGTCAAGAATCTTATGATCATGCATTGCGGTTAATTGATACTTTACAGGAAATTAATTTCCGCAAAGTCGACGACAAAATGCGTGCTTACGAATATATCTGGAATTTTGAAAACGAAAAGGGTAATTGGCAAAATTTATATATTAAATTCACACGCTGGCAAATTCTAACTATCGACTTTGAGAATAGAACAGATATTAAAGATCAAGATACGATTACTATTTTTGCCTTACTTAAGTTTTTAAAAGAATATATTAAAGATGATCCTTTTGATGTAACCAATCAAGCGGCCAATCAGTTGTTAGATTTATATTCAGACAATGCTGCTAAAGTTAAAAGTCCTACTATTTTAAGAGCGCAAATTGACAATTATGGTAGAATGCCTCGATTAACCTTTAAGTTAGGA
>NZ_LARO01000130.1:0-909 GCF_000980505.1 Lactobacillus sp. N54.MGS-719 | reverse complement strand
TTATGACAAGAAAAATTGTGCTATTTTTATAACTTACAATAAAAAGCCCGATGCTCAAACTTTGGCATACCAAGATCAATTTATAAATCAGTCTATTATTAACATGTATTCAAAATACCCACGGAATTTAGAAAGCAAAGAGATTCAAAATTTTAAGGATAAAGAAATTACTTTTCATTTATTTGTGAAAAAATCAGATGATGACGGTAAAAGTTTTATCTATCTTGGTACTTGTCAGCCTCAAGTTGACTCTTTTAGAGAAAAAGCAATGAAGAGAGTAGATAAGAAAAATAATGCTAAAACAGTTAAAGTTGTTTCGATGAACTTAAAGTTAACGACTCCGGTCGATATTAATACGTATTATATGCTGACGAAGATTAAGTATTAGAATGTTAAAACATCAGCATAATGTCTCTATTACAGCGTATTTTCATTTTTTCGCAAAAAAATAGAAAAAACACTTGCATTTTATCTGCATATCTATTAATATTAAATACGTTGTGATTGAGAGATCACCTAAGAGATCAGGTTTTGAAAGAAAGTTAAAAAAGGACTTGACTTTTAAAACTTGATTCGGTAGTATAATTAGGTACTCTTCATTAAGAGACATGACCCGTTGGTCAAGTGGTTAAGACACGGCCCTTTCACGGCCGTAACATGGGTTCAAATCCCGTACGGGTCATTTGCCAGTTTAATATTTTTTGGCATTAAGCTAATGGAGGATTACCCAAGTGGCTTAAGGGGACGGTTTTGAAAACCGTTAGGCGGTTCTGCCGCGCGTGGGTTCAAATCCCACATCCTCCTTAATTTATTATCGCGGGATGGAGCAGTCTGGTAGCTCGTCGGGCTCATAACCCGAAGGTCGTTGGTTCAAATCCAGCTCCCGCAATTTGGTCCATTGGAGCAGTG
>NZ_LARO01000129.1:0-910 GCF_000980505.1 Lactobacillus sp. N54.MGS-719 | reverse complement strand
CGTTTTCACCAATTACCGGTGATAAAAAACATATCTTTTTTGACTATGACCAAGCAGCCACAGATGGCGTTGCAATTAGTGATGTGTGCGGCAACAAGTCCAATCAAGTTACACAAAAATATGAAGTTACGGACCACACCTATGTTGTTGGAAAAGTAGTTAAGCAAAGTCTTCCTGAAGATAAAGCACTCTTATTGTGAAGAAGGCCGCTCATAATATTATTGCGGAACTAAATAAACCGGTTCTCATGTCTAAGATGAATCACCGGCCGCATATTATGAATGATGTTGAGCGTTGCACTCAGCTATTAACCGATGAAAGCGTAGATCTGGGCATTTTAAGCAAAGAAACCGGCATTGCCGAGGAGACTTTGCTTAGTTACCGTGATCAGCCTGATTTGCTTAAGAATGCTTATCATATTGAGCTTAAGAAATTAGTAGCTAAGTACTTTGAGGTCTTCTTTAATCGTAATGAAATTGAACGTTTTCGTTTCATGTTAATCGATATTGTTGGGCTTACTTGAAAGAGAATAAGGATAATCCAGCTGTTTATGATCCAGCATATGAACTATATATGATGTGCTAAGTAGGAGATTGGCATGGCCTGGCCAAGATGGAAGAAACTTGGCGTGCAATGTATGCGGCACATGAATAGCCAAAGTTGCTATTTTCGAGTGGCCTAGGTTAAACTATTTACTGGGAAATAATGATTTGTATAAAAAAGCATAGAGCTAACGAATTGCTAGTTCTATGCTTTTTAATATTGCTCAATTTCTTTGATGTTGAAGCCAGGAATATTGCCGAACCATTTTTTAGCAAGACGGGTGTAAGTACCGTCCTTTTTTAATTCATCTAAAGCAGTATTGATGTGCTTCATCATTGCCGTTTGTCCTTTGTTGACGGCAATACCA
>NZ_LARO01000060.1:0-6872 GCF_000980505.1 Lactobacillus sp. N54.MGS-719 | reverse complement strand
ATTTAACTCGATTCTCCGGGAGCCATTTCCCGATTAGGCCTGTATTTCAAAATAAAATTGCTTAAAATCGTTGATAACACTTGACTTAGAGTAGAAAAAAAGGATAGTTTATTTTGAAGATTAATTTAAAAGATTTAAACGATAAAATTGAAAACCAAGACTACATTCAAGATCTTGAAACAGTAAAATACGCCGACATCAGTAAATCTAAAAGTAAAATCAAGCCTTACGCCAAAAAGATGGTCAAGGAAGTCGTAGCTGCATTCAAGCATGATTCATTAGTCCAAACGCAACTGGCAGTAACCGGTCAACGTCCCGTTACTTTTGCACTTGAAACTAACATCATCAACTTGCCATATGCCAATTATAAAAAGGTGGCTAACTTCTTTGAAGAAGGCCAAGAATATGGCTTGAACGTCTATTTTGAAACACGTTCAGAATACGTTAACGTTTCTCACTTCCGAATCGATCAATTGGCAACTGAAGAAGAAATCGAACAAGACTCTGACGCAGTAGTTGAAAAGTTGGTTGACGCTATCGTTGAAAAGATAAAGGTAGTGCGTGAATACAAGAAGACTGAAAGTAAGGCTAAAACTACCAAGACCACTACTAAGAAAAAGACAACGACCAAGAAGAAAGCTACAACTAAAAAGAAGTAGCGACAAAAATACCCAGGAATTTGTTCCTGGGCTTTTTTATTACTTAATTTCTTTGAATTTTGTTAGTGAATGATTATTGGTGTAGAAGAAGAAGTCTTCAAAGACTGCACTCTTGATTACACCTTTTTCACATCTTCATTAGTACCACTGAATTCTAGTAAATATAAAATGGGCACTTCCAAAGTTACTGCGATCTTCTTAGCGGTTTGAACGAAAAGGTCGTTGAAGTTTCGGTTGCCACAACCAATAATTCCTATTAAGTTTTTCTTGTTGTCTTTATATGTTGAAAAATCAACGACAGAGTCCATCATGAAGCCCAGTTATTGAATAAAATGCAATTGCTACCATATTTTTCCCTAATAAATCTAATGTACCTATGAGTATCGTCTCACCTGTAAGCAAAGTATTCAATGTATCTGCTATTCAAATTTTTAATAAATTCCCCTATAATTAAAAGCAAGGAGGACGACGCAATGTTTAGTTGGAACATTATTGGGATCTTGATTTGGGTCGCAATTATTCTTTATTTAGTTTTTATCGTCCAGAATATCCGTCAACGGCGGATCAAGATGATTATCAAACAGCATAAACGCTTTACTTGGCCAAACTTTTTAATTAACGTAGTTGAAGTTGTTGTATTGCTAGTGGCAGCTGGCTGGATGTTCAATCAGACTTTTATGGACAATCCGGATTTGGAAGATGCTAACCGCATTACTTCAACCATTAAGTATGAACCATTGATTATGAGAACTGGTTCGGGCAATTCAAGCTACGTAACCATCAACTCTGATAAGAGAAAGAACGGTTCACAGACATATACTTTCTATCGTGCAGGAAGCAAGATTACGACATCAAGTGACTATGCTTCAATTGCATACGGCAACACTGCACTTGATGTGGATGCCGAGAAGATCCCTTACGTTAAGAAGGATCTGACGAAGATGGATAAGAAATACCAACGTGCTTATGTTGCTATTTATACGGCATTTTATAAGAAAAACTGGCAAAACGGGATAGGGATGCACGCAGGGCATTTAGCTACGCGCTACTACTTGATCCGTGTACCAGATCAGAGCTTTATTAAGCAAAAATAGGCAAAAGAAAAACTAGATTAGTTAATTCTGATCTAGTTTGTTTTTTTAGTCTTCTTTTTTTATCTCACCGAGCATCCCGCCTTCGACAAAGGCCAAGATAAAGCTGGCGGTTAAGAAGTCCATCACGTTGCCTGAAAGAAATGCCGCCAAGAGCATGAAGGCAATGGACAAAAGCATCGAACTAATGAGGTATGTCCGCAGTTGTTTATTTATTAGCCACTTGATCAAAGCATAGAGCATGATCACGACGTAAGGACCGATAAACAGTAGCATGCCGACCCAGCCAAGGGAATAGACCTGACTGGTAAAATCACGCTCTAGATTGAAGATATTGGTTTCTCTGGTATAAGAAATACCGAATACCTTGTCGAGCTTATTATTGTTAGTTTTAATCACCTGATCCAGCATCGCCTTTTCGACGTGGCGGTTTTGCATCCGTGAAGTGCCTGGTTCGTTCATGATCTTGAGCCAGAATTCTGGATCGTATTTATATGGATAGCTCTTGGTGACAAACTTTTTGTTTAAAGCATAATCTTGATAGTGCTCGCCAATGAAGTTGGTCAAAAATTCCTTGCGCTTTTGACCACTAGGATACTTCTTAAGGCCTTCAGCCAATTCTTCTTTAGCTTGGGTCAAACTGTTGTCGGATTGTTGAGCCAAGTATTTTTCGTAGTTGTAACGTTGAATGGCTGGGCCAAAGGGGATGATTGCAAGAGTTCCGGCTTCCATGAGCAGTGCAACAACGATTGCTTTCCCATTTTTCTTTACATCTTTAACAATGTACAAATGGAAAACATAGAGCAGAACGCCTGCGATAATACCGCCGATTAAACCGATCAAGGCAACCTTCGTTCCCAATTCGATCATGGCTAAAGCTTGGACTACGTTCAACGTAATAGTCTTCCAATTGAAGTGGCTGAACATGAAGTAGAGCATGAGCGGTACAAGCATAAACAATACGGCCGAAACCATGTTGGCAAAGTTGAAGAAACCCTTCGAAGCCATATGCGAGTAGCCGATATTTGGATTAACGAACCATTCGAAGATATTGGCACTGATAAAGCCTGTTTCGTAACTTCTCAGCGAGATTACGAAGAGATTGCTGATGACGATCGTGAATGAGAAAAGTCCGCTGATTCCTTCGATTACGTGTCTAAATTGCTCTCTGGTAAATTCGAGTTCTTTGGTAAAGAAAATTACCAAGAGAGGCAAAACCATTCTAATTAAATAGAAGATTTCGCTGACGATTGAGTAATTATAATCGTTGGGGTTTACGCTGTTGAAGTGACGGACGTGAATCAGGTGCAGAATCGAGTAGACAATCAATAATGCTAGATAAACGATCAACCATTTTTCTTGTCCCAGTTTTTGCCAATTTTGCTTTTGACTGAAAAACATGCAGAAGATGACAAAAACAGCCAGGATTCTAATAATTGTTGGCAAAGTGAATGGCAAGACGTCGGCCAATTTGCCGTTGTAGAACCAGTACAAGTCCAAAAATGGTTGAATCAAAATGAACCAAAAGAGGACGGTTCTTGTTTTTTCCTTCATTTTTTCTCCCTTGTAAATTAAATTTCTTCCTAATTTTAGGCAAAAAAGGATCCTACGTAAATAAACACGTAGGATCTTTTTTACAAATTTGAATTATTTCTTGTCTTTAGAAGACTTCTTGTCGTCCTTCTTGGCAATCTTTTCTACCTTAACTTCGTTAGTTGAAGCAGTCTTACTGTTCTTGACAGCACGAGCAACCTTTAAGTTCTTGAAGTTGACTACGATTTTGTTGTTCAAGTCGCTGACTGAAGTTGCGTCAACGGGATCGTATGAAGTGATAGCTAAGAGTGCAGAGTTTTCGTAAATTTTTTCAACTTTGCCTTGGAATGGCTTTTTAAGTTCTTCTTCTGACTTAGCGCCAACGATTGCGCCTACTTTTACGTCTGCTTTTTTCATTATTTATATTTTCCTTTCCAAATGAAAAGTCTTAGTCTTTTTTGACAGTAGAATGTTAATATATAAAAGCAACATTTTCAAGTGGGGGATATTCTTTTGAAAAAAATAATTTTAATTGCGGGACCAAGTGGTGCTGGCAAGACGACCATTTCCGATTATTTATATGAAAAATATGACATTCCGCGCGTTTTAACGCATACCACACGGCCAATGCGTGTCGGCGAAAGGCAGAATGTGTCATATCACTTTGAAACAGATGATTCATTTAAGAAATTACACTTCTTTGAACATGTAAAATACGGTTCATATCAGTATGGTTCAAGTCGTGAAGCATTAAACCTCGCTTGGGAAAAACACGATCTGGTGTCATTAATCGTCGATATTCAAGGCGTATATTCTTACATTAAACAATTAGGTGACAAAGTTTATTTCTTATATGTCACAACTTCGACTAAAGAAGAGCTAAAAGAGCGGCTGCTCAAGCGTGGCGACGATCCTGAGAAGATTAAGGAACGCCTTAGTGGTAGCGAATTAAACTTGCTTCCAGCAGATTTGAAACAGTACGCTCATGTAATTGTTAACGATAATCTTAACAAAACTAAAGAAACGCTAAACTCGATCATATCAAGGCTTGAGGAAGACTAGGCACTCCGTTTTTTACAGATCATTTCTCCTTTTGCAATGTTTCTTAACGTGATGGTAGTTCTTTTGAAACATTCATGTAACATTCGGGCGTTATTATATAAAACGTCAGTTGATTCAAGAGATCACTAAATAAACGAATTTAAAAACTAAGAATAAAAAATAATTTTTAAGGAGAAATAAATTTTGAGTTTTAAACGTACTTTGGTTAAATACACAGCAGCTTTATCAATTTTCTTTACAGGTCTTGCAACTGTTAATGTTCCTGCAGCAACTGTTCACGCTGACGACATTAACACTACTACTGTAAACACTAACGATTCTCTTTCTGATATCGAAACAACTACTCCAGCCGATTCTTCAGTTAAGAAGACTTCAGCAGCTGACCAAAAACGTGGCGCAGTTGTTAAACTCGCTAAGAAGCAAGTTGGCAAACCTTACATCTGGGGTGCAACTGGTCCTTCAGGTTTCGATTGCTCAGGTTTAACTACTTACGTTTTCAAGAACGCAATTAACAAGACTTTGCCAAGAACTACTTACGGCCAAATCACTTTAGGTAAGGCAGTATCACTTTCAACTAAGAAGCTTAAGAAGGGTGACTTGTTATTCTGGGGTAACTCACACGTAGCTATCTACATTGGTAATGGTAAGTATGTTCACGCTCCAGCTCCTGGTCAAAACGTTAAGATCCAAACTTTAGGTTCATTCATGCCATCATCAGCTAAGCGTGTTATCGACTAAAACAAAATAAAAAATATATTTCTCAAAAAATTATAGAAAGAAGAGTTGGATTTTTTATCCAACTCTTTTTTTGTGTAAATTTTCGAAAGCGCTTTTTTTATTAAGTTAGTATTACTTTTGTAACAGTTATGTAACATAAGGGCATTATTATAGAGCTTGTAGATTAATTAAAGAAGTTTAAAGATTTTCCGAAAAAACGCATTTTCGTTACCAAAACTAAAAGATCTGACAACTTAAGTAAAAACTAACAGACATATATAGGAGCATTTGATGAATATTAAGAGCAATTTTGTAAAAGTTACTGCAGCAGCTGCTTTAACTCTGACCGGTGTAGCTACAGTAAGTGCTGTTAAGCCAGAATCAACTACTGCTAAAGTTCAAGCTGCTACCACTAAAGTAAAGATCAACTACGTTCCAGGTTACGGTATAAATATCTGGGATAACTACAACGGTGGTCACTTCACAGGTCAACGTGCACAACACGGCACCACTTGGAATGTCCTTGATCAAAAGACTGACAAGAAGGGACGCGTTTGGTACCAAGTTGGTCAAAACCAATGGATCATGGCTCAATACACCACTCCAGCTGGTAATACAGTAACTAAGAATACTACAACTCAAGCTACTGCAACAGTTGCTAAGCCAAAGAAGGCTAAGAAGTCAGTTCAAGCAACCGGCGATGTATCAGCTATTGTTACTTTAGCTGAAGCACAACTTGGTAAGAATTACGTATGGGGCGGTACCGGTGCTAACGGTTTTGACTGTTCAGGTCTTACCTCATATGTTTACTCAAAGGCTGCTGGTGTGAACATCGGTAGAACTACTTACGACCAAGTTAAGCAAGGTACCTCAGTTTCAATGAAGAACTTACAACCAGGTGACTTGCTTTTCTGGGGCTCCGCAAGTGCTCCATACCACGTAGGTATTTATGTTGGTAACAATCAATACATCCACGCCGCGACTCCAGGTCAAGGCGTTATCAAGCAAAGTTTGAGTGGTTACTTCTACCCAAGCGCAGCTAAGCGTATTTTGAACTAAACGAAAATTGAATAAAAGAATTAAGCGAATCACACGATTTGTGGTTCGTTTTTTTGCGTCTATAAGCTTATTTAATGAAAAACGCCCGAAAATCCCCGTATTTTAATGCGGGGATGGATAGGGCTTGCCGTCTCTAACGGCATTGTAGATCTGGTCATTAATGTACTTTTCTACTACTTCTTTAGACATATTCCCTACCGTGCCAAAGTAATAGCTGGGTGACCATAAATGTCCGCCCCACATCTTGTTTTGCTTAATTTCGGGATGATTCTTGAAGAATAAAAAAGCACTTCTTCCTTTGAGTGCTTTGACTACGCTTGAACCTGATTTTGATGGTCTAAAGCTGATAAGCAAATGAATATGTTCAGGCATTACCTCCATTTTTTCAATTTTGATTTGATTATCTTCAGCTATTTGCTTGAGCAGGTCTCGCATTTCTTGAGCCAGGTCTTGGTTAGTAAAGATTTGATTGCGGTATTTAGTACACCAAATTAGATGATAGTGTGCATTATAGACGTAGTGTTTTTCATAGCCTGCGTCTTTTATTTTGTCTCTCTTATTATTCATAGTCTAATATCCTTTCGTCTACTATGTATCTATTTACTGTTGATTATAAGATATACATAGGCTATAATCAAATTACAATAATACAAGGAGGTGAAATACATGAAAAGAATGAGCAGTTTAGCCTATCATTTTGGCGTTAAGCTTCGCTTTTATCCTAGTTCTAAGCAAAAGAAAATCATTAAAC
>NZ_LARO01000059.1:0-8320 GCF_000980505.1 Lactobacillus sp. N54.MGS-719 | reverse complement strand
AATAGTAGTACCTGCTATAGCTATTTTCAGTACTTACTTAACTCAAACTTTAACGAATGTAATCTTGGCAAGAAATTGGCATGAGTTTATCTTAATAGCCATAGTATGTTTTATCATCATGCTTATTTTGTATTTCTTATTGCCAATAGTGCAGAATCTTGATAATTATTTACAACAGGATTTGAACCAACAAGTCAGAGCCAAGATAGTTAAGCATTATTATGATGATCAAAAACAGCACACCGTTGCAGACATGCAGAATAGATTGACTAATGATTTAACGCTGATTAATGAAAACTACTTTACCAACTTGTTTGGTGTGATTTACGGTACTGTCTTGATTATCAGTGTAGTAATCTATTTAATTCTGTTAAGTTGGCAGTTATTAATCGTGATTTGCATAATGGTAGCTGTATCATTGCTTTTACCTAAATTAACAGAGAAACCACTACAAAAAGCCAATCAGATGATTTCTGATAGTAATCAAGCCTATCTAGATACATTGAATGATTGGCTATCAGGACTAGAACAGATTAGACAATTTATGGCAGGAGCTAAGTTGTTTTCAGTCACTGCCAATGCTTCAAAGAAATTGGAATATGCTAACGTGAAGCAAACAGGCTATATCAAGTTGATTGAAGCTGTTAATGGAATTGTCTCAGCTTTGTTTGGATTAATCCTGTTCATTTTGGCTGGTGTCTTAGTTAAGCAAGGTAGTATTACTATTGGTGCTTTGATGATTGTAGGGAATTTCCGTTTTTACCTTAGTCAAGGTATTAATATGGTTACATCTGGACGTGGTGCAATGAAAGGCACAACCAAGTTGATTGATGAAGTTGATCAATCAGCAAGTAAGGTTGAAGTACCAAAAGAAAAGCAAGGTGTTGTACCAGCTTCAATTGAAACTCATGATCTTAAGTTGCAGTTCCCAAATGGAGAAAAATTAGCTTTCGCAGACTTACAGATTAAACAAGGTGAAAAGATTCTGTTAACTGGTGATTCAGGAGCCGGAAAATCTACTTTATTTAAATTGATCTTAGGAGAACTAAAACCAAGTGAAGGTAATGTAGTATACAAGGATCAAAATGGTAAGGAAATTGTTCCTGACTTAAGTAAGATTGGTTATATTCCACAGAATCCAGTTGTCTTTCCAGCTACAATTGAAGATAACATTACCATGTTTAATGAGAAGCTTGATAACAGAGTGGACCAAGCAGTTAAAGAGGTCGACTTTGATACAGATATTTCTAAGTTCAAAGATGGCTTGAATGAAGAACTTGATTTGGACAAGTTGAATATCTCAGGTGGTCAACGGCAAAAGATCGTTCTAGCTAGAGCTAAGGTACATAATAGCGATATTATTTTAATTGATGAGGGAACGAGTGCGATTGATCAGAATGCAACGATGGATATTCTTAAGAACCTAGTTAAGAGTAAAGCGACAATCGTCTTTATTGCGCATAATTTCAATGAAGGGATGCGCAGGTTGTTTGATCGGGAGATTCACTTGGTGAAAGGATAGATTTAATGAAGAAAAGCATTAAATACTTTAGGCCGTTATATGTTCTTCTATTGTTACTAGTTGCTTTTACTGTTTTAGCGATCGGTTTAATTCTTTCTTCTTCTTTTCATTCAAGCAGTAATACACCAATTCTTATGCTTAAGTTGAACACTGCTAATGATGAAAAAACTCTGTATCGGAAACTATTAGTTAATGGTGAATTAGATAAAGGAAAGAAATTTAAAGTAAAGAATGAGGAGATTGTTGATGCAAGTGATATCTTTATAGATCATGTTAATCGAAAATCAAATTCAATTTATTTGACCGTTAAGAAACATGTTTTAAAAGATCAATTTAAAAAGCAGGTTCATAATCCAATTTATGATCGAATGATCAAGCAAGTGGTAAAAGAACAGCAACATCCGATTTTTGTCTTTACCATGTTTAAAACGAAGAATCATTACTATGCTTATCTGGCGTTAAATGCAGGGATTGATGATACGGGTACGATTTATCGTTATTCTAAGAAAGATAAAAAGATGAGTGGCATAGGTCAAACAAGTAATGATGAGCACGTTGTAGCTATAAGAGAAATAACAAGATAATACAGAAAGATCCTTATGTTTGAAAGACATGAGGATCTTTTTACTTTCTATAATGGGTTTATAGAAAGCGTGGAAACATGGACAAAAAAGAAAAATTGAAAATAGATGATCAGACACAAATAATTCAGGGAATAAGGATATCAGATCCAGATTTGTATAAGAAGATCCGCTTTATCGTGCAAAATAATCATCTAGAGGGCTGGCAGCTAACAGAACAAGAGATCAATGATCTTGTTCATGACGAAACGGATTTAAGCGAGGATTATTATCAAATTTTGGAGAAAAACGATGAGTGACTGGATTCAAGAGACTTTGTATGCTAATGGTACGTTGATTAATAAGTTGGGGATTAGGGATGCACAAGATTTAGCCAAAAAGGAGTTTGAAATTACTGCTCAAAGAGAACTCTTCTTGCTGAATCAAGGAATTAAGATAAAAGATATTAGTGCCTTTGCCAAAATAAATGCCTTTTTGTTTAGTCCTCTATATGATTAGGCAGGTAAATATCGTCAGGGCAATTTTTACAAGGGTAATACTACCTTCTTAGACTACAATCGCTTCAACTATGCAGAAGAAGATATTAACCATGTTATGTCATTGCAGCAAAAGCAACATCACTTGACCGCTGAAGATTATGCTCAAAGGTAACGGTCGCAGCACACGTTTATTTTTGCAATGCTACGCCGTAAATCATGGCCAATACATTATTTATCCTTTTAACTAACGATAATTTGATACAAGTTCTGACAGACGCTGACGTAGCTAAGATTGCTAAACTAATCAAGATAGAAAATGTTTGAAAGATAAGAAAAAACGAGAAAGAAATCAAGTCTTTCTCGTTTTTGTGTTTATCTATTGAATTACCGAATTGTTTGTCCTTTTTCTCAAACCATTGTCGAGCAAAGTCAATTAACGGAACTACATTGATCACTTTTATGGTGGCTTTGCTATTCATTAGAAAATTGCTTTTCAAAAGCTTGACCTAAATCGTTAAAATCATCGTAGGTATCAGGATCAACATTTTTATACTCGGTCCAAACAGTCTTCCCATTATCATCAGTACCAGTTGCGGCAGAACAAGTCTCCACTTTTCTAGGGATGGTTGCTTCTAATAACATCGGGTAGGTTGCGGAAATATTCTGGCGTAAGCCCTAGACCTTCAGTTGTAGATGTTTTCGCATTGTAAGGTGGCATTGCATCTTGGATGACTTGAATCAAATCCTTACGAACTGGTGGATATTCCCAAGTAGCTGGATCA
Organism: Lactobacillus sp. N54.MGS-719; assembly: GCF_000980505.1. Classification (NCBI taxonomy): domain Bacteria; kingdom Bacillati; phylum Bacillota; class Bacilli; order Lactobacillales; family Lactobacillaceae; genus Lactobacillus; species Lactobacillus sp. N54.MGS-719. The sequence continues at coordinate 4,956 of NZ_LARO01000059.1, read as the reverse complement.
CAATTCATAGAAACTTGAGAAGGCATCATCAGAGTACCATTTACAAGAGTTTCTTCTATTGCTTTAACTATAGTTTCACTACCGCCAGGTAGATATTGCAACTTGCTCATTGCAGTATGAACAAGATAAGCATCACTGGATTTAACACCCAAATGCTTTAAAGCAAATTTCAGGTCATTCTTTGTAACAACAGTTTCGATTAATTTTTCAGACATTTTCTTTCCTTTTCTTGAAATAAAACAACTTATTGACTTGGCCTGAAAGGTACAATTCTCGTTTTAATCTCGCCAAATTGCGTATCAACCTTGCGAAAGTAAGCATCATTGCGTGAATTGCCTGTATTCCAGCCAGCTCTGGCATAAGGATCATAGCCTAAAAACGCAGTCAATTCAGGCTCTAATAGGTCATTAACTGCTTGCTGGAGTTCTTTGCGCAATAAATCGTTTATTTTGTCTTGATTGAATAGAGCTTGAGCCATATTTTTGGTAAAATCATTCATGAAGGAGTTCTTCTTTCTGTATGTGTTTTTTTGTTCAAACCAATCATACGAGAAAGGAACTCCTTTTTCTAATGTTTTAAGAAATTAATTTAAGGAATTATTCATCCTTACACAAACTATTTTACGGTCTCAGCAAAGGTGATCAAAATGCTACATTGGATTTGGGTATTGATTGTCGGCGGTGTAATTGGTCTGATTGCTGGGGCTTTAACAGGTCACGGCAGATCAATGAATTGGATTGCTAATATTTTAGCTGGCTTGATTGGTTCTTCATTGGGACAAGCCCTTCTGGGTGAATGGGGACCACAGGTAGCAGGTATGGCAATTGTTCCATCTATTTTAGGTGCAGTAATTTTGGTAATCATTGTGGCCTTCGTTGTCAGCAAATTCCATACTGCATAAGAGAATAATTTCATCTGAATAAATTTGCTAGTACTAGTAAGAAAAGCCTGAATTTGATTGCTTTATTGTCATTTCGGGCTTTTTATTTATGTTTTCCCTGCTCCCTAGTCAATGGAGGAGGGGAGATACAAATAAAAGTACTCTATAAAAGCTATCAAGTTGAGTTTTTAGCCTTAAAAAGTTGGTGATTTGCTTACAGATTCTTATTTTTAAATAAACTTTTGCTGAAATAGTCAAAAATTGTAGTATTTTGGATATAAATAGCTTCAAAAAGACTATAAAAATGTGTTTAAAAACATTAAATTTATGCATAATTGATATTAGCTAGATATAAATTACCAGTAAGTCTAGTCATTATGTTATATAGAAGAACAATTTAGTATGAAATTTACTCAAAATAAAAAGAGTAGAAAAGATAATTTAAACATGAGCATTGTAGAAAATAATAAGGGCAGCAAATCTAAATTTAAAATCTTTATAAAGTACTAAAAAGTAGTTGTGAAAAACATAGGTATAAAAGAAAATATTTTTTTACTTATTAACAATAATTTTGATGTTTAACAATAAAAATCTTTATTTCGGAGAGAGGTTTATCTTGCTATCATTAAAATTATTGTTTTATGTAGTGCTAGAAATCATTTTAAATTTTATACAAAAATCTTTTACTTTGATAAGTAGGTGTGTTTTAAAAATTATTACAATCTCTTTGAAACACACCTATTCTTGACTCTAAAAACTGTCAGCAAATACTCCTTATTTTGGTTTAGCTATCATGATTAGATGTCTAGCTTAAATCACACAAATTAGGATTATATTTAAATCAAAATATTGTTCTGATATCAGTAATTATAGATATTTGTAAATATATTAATCAGCATTTTTTGATAACCTGGTAAATTAACATTTAAAATGGATGAACTCTTTAGTAATTAGTAATGTGATACGAATATTTTAATTAAATATATTTTTTACTCAGAGCGCATATAAAAGTTAATTGAATTAAATTATCAACTAATGGTCAAAATAAATGAACTTGGCCTTAGAATTGCGATCTCAACATGCAAAAAAGCATTAAATTTTTAACTCAATAAAAAAGTGAAGAGTAATTATAAATAAGAAATAAAGGTAATGTAAAATCAAGTTTTAATTAGTTTGAGTAAAAAATAAATATAAATGCTGAAGGATTTATTAATTACGAAATGAAAAGTAAATTTTAAAAAGCTCTTTAAACTAATAAAAAGTAGTTTGAGATTGATAACTTTCCTAGGCATAATATTTTTTGATTGCAGCTTTACATAATATCAATTATACGCAGATATATAGAAGCATTTTCTTCTGCTATTTGCTATCCCTTTTCTTCGATCAACTAAAAAATCATCTGCATTACAGACAGATGATTTAAATATTCTATTCATTTTTGAAATTCAATTTATTATTTGATTTAAGTGCCAAAAGATATATGAAATTAATTGCCGCCAATAATACAACCGCAATCCAAATTGTTTTAAGAACCCAAATCTTTTGCAACAATGCTGAAACGATTGCTCCAACCATAAATGAAATTGTTAGCATCATGTAATTAACAGCTGCTGTATGTTGACTCTTATCTGCACCAAAGAAAAACGCGCTCCAAGCAACTACAGATTTTTTTAGATTACCAGTTGTAAAGACGTTGTTGTACCCCATACCTTCAATTTTGCTGAAAGAAGCATTTTGAACGGCCAAGCCAAAAGCGATTGCTGGCACTATATAGTAATTAGGTACACTTTTAGGCAGAAATCCAACAACTACACAGATGATTAAAATTGGAAATAAACAAAATACTCTCCAATAGTGACTTTTTACGTATTTATGAAAAAGACCAACCAGTAGCAATCCCAATGTGAATGCTATAAAAGTACTTGCTCGATTGATCATTCCTGGAATATTATGATCAGCCAATGCTGAACTAAAGAATATTACGTTCCCTGTTTGACCAGCGGATAATGTGTGTCCCCTTTGTATATATGTATAAGCGTCAATGAAACCACCGCAAAAAGTTAAAGCACAAGCTAATTGCCTTGATTCTGCTGGCTTAGCACTATTAAAAATATCTCGCAAATTTCCTCTTAAACTCATTAATATCCCCAATCCTTCAAAATCCTAGTCTTACAATATTAGATGTTATTTGCGGTAGAATAGCCTCAAAGGTTGAGGCTACGAGATTGAAACTGTCAAATCTTTTGTGTAAATAGATCTTTCTCATAGATTGATTTTTTATTCTTTATTTAATCAAAGTAAGATTCCAAGGTATCTTGAACCTGGCCAAAGCCTTTGTGGATTCGATTGAAATATCGATCATTGTAGCTCAATGCTTGGATGCCTATAAATATGTCCAATGATTGCTCTGTTGGAAATTCAGCTTTAGGCTTAGCTTTACGCTTAACAATATTGTTAAACGATTCAATCATGTTCGTTGAATAGATTGACGGTCTAATCTGCTTTGGATAATTATAAAATACAAGCATATCAGCCTCGATTGCCTTTAAGTTTCTTACCACGTGACTGTATAACTTACCCCATTTAGCGTAAAAGTCATTCATGACTGCTTCACGATCATCTACTCGGACTTTGGCACAAATATTGCGCATAACATGTACCAGGCAGCGTTGAAAGTGAGCTTTAGGATAAGCTTCTACAAGCGCCTGCTTCATACCGACGACACCATCTGAAAGAAAAAGCTCTACTTGCTCTAAGCCGTGAGATTTCATGCTTTGGAGCAGCTCCGTCCAGACTTCAATGTTCTCATTGGGCGCAATGCAGTAGTCGATAACTTCCTTGTGACCATTAGGTTTGATACCAATGGCAATATAGACAGCTTCGCGTTCAAAGGTTTCTCGGCGCAGAGGAACGTAGGTAGCGTCTAGATAAACGCAGAAGAACTTATCGCTCAGCTTACGCTTGTGATAGGCCTCTACCTTGGGGATCATCTGCTTAGAAATATTGGATACTTGAGCGGGGCTGTAATGGCTGCCATACATTTTTTCAATCAAATCAGCTATCTCTCTGGTAGTTACGCCGAATTGCCGGTATTCCAGCCGTCTCTTGCATCTTGCATAAGAATTATAACCTAAAAAAGCAGTTAATTCAGCTTCTAACAAGTCATTAACTGCTTGTTGTAATTCTTTACGCAATAAATCATTAATTTTGTCTTGATTGAATAGAGCTCTTGAGCCATATTTTTGGTAAAATCATTCATGAAGGAGTTCTTCTTTCTGTATGTGTTTTTTGTTCAAACAAATCATACAAGAAAGGAACTCCTTTTTCTAATGTTTTAAGAAATTAATTTAAGGAATCATTCATCCTTACACAAACTATTTTACAGTCTCACGAGATTTGCTTAATCAATAAATAAAGCAATATTGATGTTTAATATAATACAAGTTAATACTATTAAAATAGTTTATTCATTTTCCACCTAATCTTTTATAAGCTATACACATAATAATATAAGTAGTTTGAAAGGATCGAATGCTTTGTGAATATTAATTTAGGAGAAGAAATTTCCCGTAGAAGACGTGAACAAAAGCTCACGCAGGAAGATCTTGCTGAACTCAGTGATCTTTCAGTAAATTTTATTTCACGTTTGGAAAGGACCAAGGATCAAAATATTAGTATTCAAAAGCTTGATTCAATTGCAAGAGCTTTGAATACTACTACACCTGATATCATTAATAACGCTTATCGCGTTAAAAAGATAAAGCCCGAAGGTCCAGTGAATAATACGCCTATTTTCATTCAAAAAGTAAATAATGAATTAAGAAAATTACCAGCCGCTAAGGCAGAACGTGTGTGTAAATCACTCATTGTCCTTTTAAAGGAAATGAACTAAAAGAAAAATAAGAGCTATTGTCGATTATTTTAACAATAGCTCTTATTTTGTTAGTCTTACAAAATTGAACCGTCAGTATCAATTGGAAACTGTCAAATCTTTTGTGTAAATAGATCTTTCTCGTAAATTGATTTTTTAATTATTTATTTAATCAAAGTAGGATTCTAAGGTGTCCTGAACCTGA